>JBHENB010000013.1:22253-54435 GCA_046262255.1 Chitinophagaceae bacterium | reverse complement strand
CTACCACACGGCTTACTTTATTGTTCATATAAGCTTTCATCATTTCTGTTGTTTCGTTAGTGCCGATGATATCTTTATAATAATACTGCGCTAAAGAAGAGAATGCCGGAAAAAGAAAAGCAAATGCAATTAATACCTTTAAGATTGATATTGTCATTATTCAAAATTAAGTAATGAGCTTGTAGTTGACGGGTTACTCACCCTGGAAGATGTATTTGTAACTATTTTTAAGGAAATTTTTTGTGTCTTACGGCAGAACGTAAGAGTTTCATTTTAAAAAAGAGGATTATGAAAGATACTTCAGAGGCTTTTATTCGCTTAGTAAGAATTATGGATGAGCTGCGGGAAAAATGCCCGTGGGATAAAAAACAAACCATCCAGTCTTTAAGGCAACTAACGCTGGAGGAAGTATATGAATTAACCGAGGCTATTACTGAAAATAATTGGCAATTTATTAAAGAGGAGTTAGGAGATCTGTTGTTGCATATTGTTTTTTATGCAAAAATTGGTAAAGAACAACAACAATTTACAATAGATGAAGTACTTAATGACATCTGCAATAAGCTCATAGCAAGGCACCCGCATATTTACGGCAACTCAGCCAATGCAGACCAACTTGTGCGGGTAGAAAACGACGAGGATGTAAAACGTAATTGGGAAACTTTAAAATTAAAGGAAG
Source organism: Chitinophagaceae bacterium (assembly GCA_046262255.1). Lineage (GTDB taxonomy): Bacteria > Bacteroidota > Bacteroidia > Chitinophagales > Chitinophagaceae > Flavisolibacter. The sequence continues at coordinate 53,756 of JBHENB010000013.1, read as the reverse complement.
GTAAGAAATCTATACTGTCGGGTGTACCTAAGGCCCTACCAGCATTAATAAAAGCAATGCGTTTGCAGGAGAAAGCGAAACAGGTTGGTTTTGAATGGGAGAATAAAGAACAGGTTTGGTTAAAGGTGCAGGAAGAAATAAAAGAATTGCAGGAGGCAATACAATATAATGATCAGCAAAAAGTTGAAGAAGAGTTAGGTGATGTGTTTTTTTCGTTAGTTAATTTTGCACGTTTTTTGAGTGTGGACGCTGAAAATGCACTGGAGATCACCAACAAAAAATTTATTTCCCGGTTTGTTCAAATGGAAGAGCAGGTTTTTTCAACAGGGAAAAGCTTGCATGAAATGGGCCTGGAGGAAATGGATGCTATTTGGAATCAAATCAAACAGCAGCAAACTTGAAGTTTTCCCAATTACATAACCGCCTGCCAAAGCGAATACTTCTTTATAGTGCGGGCATTTTGTTTCTATTGTCTTTTGCCACACTCTATTACTTTCAAAGACAACCTTCAATAAAACAGGAGGAAAAAAAACTCGAAAGATTTCTCCATTCACAACAACGTGATTTCGAACAGTTTTTTACCAATACTGTTTTAATAAGCAGGCTTGTGCGGCAAACCGAATCGCTTGATACTTTCAGGAACCTAATAAAAAAGGAATATGGCATTTTCCTTTATGCAGAAACCCTCCAGCAACAGGAGCTGCTGTTTTGGAACACACAAAAAATACTTCCACCAAAAGCAGATTCCTTGGCAGACGGAGAATATTTTAAGCAGTTAGCAAACGGGTATTATGTAATTATAAAAAAATCTTTGCGCCTGCCTGACATAAGCAATAATATAATTGCTTATGCTATGATACCGGTTTTATATAAGTATGATGTCCCTTCTGATTACCTGGTAACGCATTTTACTTACGACAAAGAAGCTACAAATAAAATACTACTGTCGCCCGATAAAACTCCATATTTAATACATTCCTTACACAACAAGCCATTATTTTATATTGAAAAAAAAGCACAAATATCTCTGGCTGCAAATGATTCCATCACTGCCATTTTACGGATAATGGCGTTTATATTACTGCTGGCATATTTACATTTTATTACAGAAACCGTCACAAAAAAGAAAGGTGCTGTCAGAGCCATTTTATTTCTCACATTTGTTTTGATTGCAGTGCGGGTTGCATTGTATATTTTTCCAAATATTTTTTCTTTTCGCCAGTTTCAGCTTTTTGATCCCACAATATATGCTGCAAGTTGGTTTAACAGGTCTTTAGGTGATTTATTGATTAATGCCGTTTTTTTTTGTTGGATTGTTGTATTTGCGTGGTATAGTGCAGGTTCAGCAAAGAAAATACCTTCTTTTCTGCAGGGAACAAAATTACTGGTTGCAGGAGTTGCTGCACTTAGCTTTCTTATATTTTCTACATTTCAATTAGCCAATGTTGTTCGAAGTCTTGTGGCAGATTCAAAAATATCTTTTAATGTAACTGATTTTTTCAGCCTTAATGTATATACTGTTGGAGGTTTTATAATTCTTGCATTGTTATCTCTCTCTTACTATTATTTTACAAGATTACTGTTCCGTATCGTTTTTCCTGCTTTCAAAAATCGTAGCATCTATATTTACTTTTTACTTGCATTAACAGGCCTCATTATTCTTACTTTCCGCTCGGGAAATTCTGTTGTTTTATTTCATTTGCCTGTACTTGGCTGGCTTATTATTTACACTGTATTGCTTAGCCAGGAGCAATTTATTATTAACCGTTTTAAAATTACAGTAGCTGGAATTCTTTTCTGGATTTTCATTTTCTCCTTATCGCTTGCAGCCATCATATTACACCAGAACAAACAAAAAGAATGGTCGTTACGGAAAAGTATAGCCGAGAAGCTTGACCAGGTAAATGATCCGTCAAGTGAGAGTACGCTTAGAATTGCAACTACCTACCTGGATAATGAATTCTTATCAGGAAACTTCTGGCGTTTTCAAAATGAAACAGAAAGCCGCCTGTTGCGCGATAGTATTATTAGCCAGAATATTACAGGTTATTTAAATACCTATGACACCAAAGTTTTTGTGTTTGATTCATACAATCAGGGGCTATTTAATGATGAACCTGTAACGTATGAAGAGCTAAATAATATTTTTACACTTCAAAGTAAACCTACCCAAATTCCTGATTTATATTATCACGAAACATCTTATGATAAATACACGTACATCACTAAGAGAACTATCACCAATAGTGGAAGTGTGAGGGGCACCTTTTTTCTTATTTCAACTCCTAAAACGTATAATCCGGATGCACTATATCCTGAGCTTTTCCGGGCTAACAGAAATGAGGCGGAGAATTCATCTGTGTATCATTATGCCATATATAATAATAACATGCTTATTAGCCCCAGTAACAAATACCCATTTCAAATAACAATAACTGACCAGCAAATACCAACAGAAGAATTTACTGCACGTACGAATGGGGACTATGATGAACTGTGGTATAAGCCAAATAGCAATAAAGTGATTGTCATTGCTAAAAAAAGTAATTCATTTATAGAAAGTATTACTCTCTTTTCTTATCTTTTTTGTGCGTTTTTACTTATGGTAGCCCTGTTGCAGCTTGTTTCTTTATTACTAAAAGCTGTGGAAGATTGGCGGGTGTTAAATGGCTTGTGGCAATTAAACATAAGGTCGCAGGTGCACAGCACTATTATCTTTATCAGTGTTCTTTCCTTTGCAATAATAGGAGCTGCAACTATATCTTTTTTTATTAGCCGTTACAATAGAAATAATATTGATAAGTTAAGCCGCACTGGCAGCATTGTGGTAAACGAAATGCAAAAAAGATTGGTTGACTACAGCACTTTTGACGACGTAATAAAAATTCATGATTCAGTTGCAAACAGTGAATTGCAAAATTTTATTGAAGACGTGACCGATGTGCATAATGTGGATGTAAATGTATATGATGAACAAGGTAATCTGCAGGTAACTTCACAGGCAGAAGTATATAAAAAGGGAATTTTAAGCAGCAAAATGCATCCTGAGGCATTTTATCATTTGAGGCGTTTGCGCCAGGTGCAGTATGTACAGGAGGAAGCTATGAGCTCACTGCGCTACCTCAGTATTTACGCTACAGTAAGAAACGATAAAGGCCAGGTGTATGCTTATCTTAATATTCCATATTTTCTTTCCCAGATTGATTTGAACCAGGAGATTTCCAACTTTTTGATAACAATCATCAATTTGAACGCTTTTATTTTTTTGATTGCGGGAATAATTGCTTTGTTTATTACAAACAGAATAACCCGATCATTTTCCGTGATAGGAGACAAGATGAAAGAAATTACTTTGGGAAAAACAAATGAACAAATTAAATGGGACCGCAACGATGAATTGGGTGAGTTGATCAAGCAGTATAATAAAATGGTACTGCAGTTAGAGGAAAGCGCTGAAGTACTTGCAAAAAGCGAAAGGGAAGGAGCGTGGCGGGAAATGGCAAGGCAAGTGGCACATGAAATAAAAAACCCGCTGACGCCAATGAAGCTAAGCATTCAGCACCTGCAGAAGGCAATCAACAATAACAATTCTAATGTGAAAGAGTTGACTTCCAGTGTGGCAAAAACGCTGGTAGAACAAATTGATCATCTCTCTAAAATTGCGGCGGACTTTTCGAGATTTGCAAATATTGGGAATAGAAATATGGAACAATTCGATCTGCATCATGTGCTGCAAAATCTTAAAGACTTATATAGTGCTAACCCGAAAATTAATTTTGTGTGGAATACCGTGAAACAAAAAGTACTAATCAATGCGGATAAAACACACATGAACAGGTTGTTTACAAACTTAATTACCAACTCCATTGATGCATGTAATAAAAATAAATGCCAAATAGAAATCATAGAAACAATGGAAGAAGATCACATTCTGGTGCAAGTGAAAGATAATGGGCATGGTATTCTTCCGGAGATGAAGCAAAAAATATTCACACCTAATTTTACCACCAAATCATCAGGAACAGGTCTGGGCCTTGCAATGTGTAAAAGTATTGTGGAACAAGCGGAGGGCTTTATTTGGTTTGAAACGGAAGTAGGAAAAGGAACAACTTTTTTTGTAAGATTACCTGTATTAAATAGTGCCCCTTAACCTTTTAGTTTGTTCCAGGTAATTGTCAAATTCTTTTTTTGAAAAACTGCTGAGGTTTTTTTCTTTAGTAAGACCTCCCTTTTGGGCCACCAATACACCATATTTAATGTTGTGAAATTCACTAATGCTATGTGCATCAGGGTTTATAGAAAGCATTATGTTGTTCTCTAAAGCGATATCCATCCACTCCCATGTAATATCAAGCCGTAGTGGATTAGCATTAATTTCAATTGCTACATGATTTTCTGCACAAGCTTCTATTATTGTTTTATGATCTACCGGGTAGCCTTTTCTTTTTAATAACTTTCTTCCTGTAAGATGACCTAATATGGTAACATAAGGGTTGTTGATAGCCCCTAACAAACGTTTCATAGCTTTTTGTTCATTCATTTGCAGGTTAGAGTGGATAGAAGCAATAAGCAGGTCAAATATTGCCAGAAACTCATCAGGGTAATCCATTGCGCCATCATTCAAAATATCACATTCAATGCTTTTGTAAATTTTGAAGGGTGAAAGTTTTTCATTCAGTTCATCAATGTACCGATGTTGTTCTTTAATTCGCTGTTCGGAAAGTCCGCCGGCATAATGCGCTGCCTTCGAGTGATCAGAAATCACCAGGTACTCGAAACCCATTTGTATCAATTCCGTCGCCATTTTTTCTATGGTATGCGAACCATCGCTCCAGTTACTGTGTGCATGAATTAAACCTTTTATCTGATGGGTATCTATTACATCAACTACTTCGTTCTTTTTATATCTTGTAAGGACAGAAGGCTTTTCTCTTAAGAACGGTGGTATATATGGCAATCCTGTTGAAACAAAAATTTCTTCTTCGCTTTTGAAAAGGCTTTGGCCATTTTTTTCCATCAGCTGCTGGTACGCTAATAAGAACTCATTACTGCAAGTAGTAGTTAATAGCTTTTTGTAGAAGTTTTTATCATCGGTTACATAAAACTTACATTTTAGTACCTCATTCAACACAAACATTATTGTTTCACTTGATTCAGAAATAACTGCAGAGGTTTCTTCTTTAAAAAATTTCTTTAGATTCTTTATGGGGATAGTGGTTACCCATTCCAGCTCTTCAATTACTTCAAGCTGTCGCCGGAAAGCTCCGGTAATATGTAATTTTTCCTCAGGAAAATTGTTTTCTAATTTCATCTTAAGCGCATCAGCAACATTCTCCAGTTGTACGTACAGATAGGTTCCTGTGCTTTGTATTTGAAATTGAATTGCCTCCAGAATATTTTGTTGTGTTTTTTCACCAAATCCTTTCTTCAGTGCTATTTTATTTTGCTGACACGCTTCTTTTAATTCGTCAATGTCGCTTATGTTTAATTCCTTCCACAACACATTAATTTTTTTCGGACCTAGGTCTTTAATGCTCATCATTTCAAAAATTCCTTCAGGAGTTTGTGCAACCAGGTTTTTTAATGCATCTGATTCGCCGTTCTCCAGTATTTCAACAATTTTTTTTCCTACACTTTCGCCTACTCCTTTCAGTTTAAAAATAGATTGTTGTGGCATTCCGCTGATTTGCTCCGGCAATTGCTTTATGGTATATGCAGCGCTGGCGTAACTCTTAGCCTTGAAAGTGTCTTCACCATGTATATCCATTAATTTGGAAAGCAACTGTAACTGATCAGCGATTGCATGATTATCCATGTCTGCAATTTATTCAGTAAAGCTTTATAAAAACAAAAAGTCCTTCGAAATCGAAGGACTTAATATTGAATTGGAGCTGCTTTTATCTGGAGCTTTTTTTGCTGCCAGAGCTTTTTTTGCTGCCAGAGCTTTTGCTCCTGGAACTTTTGCTACGGGAGCTTTTGCTTGATCCGCTTTTTGATTTAGAACTCTTAGAGCTTCCGCTTTTTGATGTTGCCATGTTAATTTAAATTTAATGGTTAGTAAAAAAACTTGTCGTAGTAAAATTATAAACTATATTTTAACTATCAAAAGTTTTTTTACTCACCATTTTCTTCAACATCATTTACTGATACGAATGTTCTGTTCTGTTTCCCTTTTTTAAATTCAACTACACCATCGGTAAGTGCAAACAAGGTGTAGTCCTTACCAACACCAACATTTTTACCTGGATGGTAAACTGTTCCGCGTTGACGAACGAGTATGTTTCCGGAAACTGCTGATTGACCACCAAATATTTTTACACCTAAACGTTTACTGTTGGAATCGCGGCCATTTTTTACGCTGCCTTCACCCTTTTTGTGTGCCATATCGAAAGTTGCAATTTAAAATTTTAGCGCCACCCTGAACTTGTCGAAGTGGTTATGCAATATCATTTATTCTGATTTTTGTATAGTGTGTACGATGACCTAATTTCTTTCTAAAACCCTTTCTGCGCTTTTGCTTATACGCAATTATTTTATCGCCTTTAACATGTTCAAGAATCTCTGCCTGTATTTTTATTTTTACAGCATCGCCTACAGATAAATTATCATTTCCATGAGATAACACTACATCGGAAAATTCTAATTTATCTCCGGTATTACCACTCAGGTTGGGAACATATAAAGTTTGATCTTTCTGGACTTTGAATTGCTGGCCGGCTATTTTTACTACTGCGAACATAAAGGTTCAAAAATTAGGAGGGCAAATGTACTGTTTAATTTGAAAACAGCCAACTAATAGAGTTTATATATGGAAAATGTAAAAAGCATTAACAAGCTATTGTAGAAGCCTAGAAATATTTTTGATTATATAATGTGTTTTACAGAATCTGCAGAACAAAACAATGGAGTGGGAGATCTGGGCGATTGAGGAATTTAGTATTTGATTGGTAACAAGTTATGGTAGCTTATCTTGCATTAGTTTATATTATGAAATTTAAATCCTTTCTCGCTAAGCCATTCGCCTACTATATTCATAAAAACATCAAAAAAGAAATTCTTACAGCCCTGCAGGATCAGGAAAATATTTTTAAAAGTCTTATCAAAAACGCAAAAAACACAGAGTTCGGTAAAGAACATAAATTTGGCGATGTCACATCCTATACTGATTATAAAAAGACCGTTCCAGTCAGAGATTATGAAGATTTCAGGCCTTACATAAATAAAATAAAAGAAGGCAAGCATAATATATTATGGAAGGGGTTACCAATTTATTTTGCTAAAACGTCGGGTACAACCAGTGGTATAAAATATATACCAATAACCAAAGAATCTATACCTAACCATATTAATACTGCAAGGAATGCATTGTTATGCTATATGGCTGAAACAGGAAATACTTCCTTTGCTAATGGTAAAATGATTTTCTTATCCGGGTCGCCTGAACTAGAGCGTGTAGGGGGTGTACCAACCGGTAGACTCAGTGGAATTGTGAACCATCATATTCCAAATTATTTACGTGGTAATCAGCTACCAAATTATGAAACCAATTGTATTGAAGATTGGGAAACGAAACTGGATAAAATTGTTGAGGAAACATTTGAGCAAAATATGACATTGATCAGCGGCATTCCGCCATGGGTACAAATGTATTTTGACAGGTTAATGAAACGATCAGGTAAAAAAATTAAAGATCTTTTTCCAAATTTTTCGGTGCTGGTTCATGGAGGAGTCAACTTTGAGCCTTACAAAGCAAGACTGTTTGAAAGTATAGGAAAAAAACCAGACACAATAGAAACGTTTCCCGCATCAGAAGGTTTTTTTGCATACCAGGATACTCAAACAGAGGAAGGATTATTGCTCAATACCAACAGCGGCATATTTTATGAATTTGTACCGGCAGGCGAAATTTTTAATGAAAATCCTACCCGCCTTTCATTACATGATGTAAAAGTGGGGGAAAACTATGCTTTTATTATTAACAACAATGCAGGTTTGTGGAGTTATAACATCGGCGACACTGTAAAATTTGTTTCAACGGAACCGTATCGCTTAGTTGTTACAGGCCGGATTAAACATTTTATTTCCGCCTTTGGTGAGCATGTTATTGCTGAAGAAGTTGAACACAGTTTGCTACTGGCAGCTAAAGAAGAAAGTGTAAGAATTACCGAATTTACTGTTGCTCCCGTTATTCAAAACGAAGAAAGCAAGAGTTATCATGAATGGTTTGTTGAATTTGAAAAAGCGCCGGGAAACCTGCATTTATTTGCAGAAAAAGTAAATAACAACCTCAGGCAAAAAAATATTTATTATAACGACTTGATAACAGGTAACATACTCCGGCCATTGAAGATAACTGCTGTAAAAAAGAATGGTTTTATAGAGTATATGAAATCCATAGGAAAACTTGGTGGTCAAAATAAAGTTCCGCGTTTAAGCAACGATAGAAAAATTGCTGATGATTTAGCAAAGTGGGCTATTACAACCCAAAAAAGTTACGTGCAGTAATTTTAAGATACCGCACTTATCTTTATAAATAAAGTTTTTTTGTTTGAGATGAATTCAGTTTCAGCTACAAAACGCATTGCTATTTTTGGTTCTACAGGTTCCATTGGTACTCAGGCATTAGAAGTAATTGATGCCCATAGAGATAAATTTTCTGTAGATATTCTTACTTGTAACACAAACGATGAATTGCTGGTGGAGCAGGCTCTAAAATTCAATCCCAATATTGTCGTAATTACCGATGAAAAAAAGTACAATAAAGTAAAAGAAGCCCTAAGCAGTACCGATGTGAAAGTGTTTGCGGGCGAAAAAGCTTTAGAAGAAGTTGCTGCTATGGATTGCTATGATTTGATGTTAGCTGCTATTGTTGGTTATGCAGGGTTAAAGCCAACCCTCAATGCAATTTATGCGGGGAAAGCAGTAGCACTGGCAAACAAAGAAACTCTGGTGATAGCCGGTGATATAATAATGCGTACGGCTTACGAAAAACAAGTTCCTGTTATACCGGTTGATTCAGAACATTCTGCAATATTCCAGTGCCTGGTAGGAGAGATGCGTAACCCTATTGAAAAAGTTTTTTTAACTGCTTCCGGCGGACCATTCCTCGGTAGAAAAACCAATTACCTTGTTAATGTAAAACGGGAACATGCGTTACAACACCCCAATTGGTCAATGGGAGCAAAAGTAACTATAGACTCTGCCACATTAATGAATAAGGGGTTGGAAATGATTGAAGCAAAATGGCTGTTTAATTTGCATCCCGACCAGATATGTGTTTTGATTCATTCGCAAAGTATTGTCCATTCCATGGTTCAGTTTGAGGATGGCAGCATAAAAGCACAATTGGGTTTACCGGATATGAAGTTGCCTATTCAGTATGCTCTTAGTTTTCCGCAACGCATCAAGAATGATTACCCGCGGTGCGATTTTAGAAAAATAAAAAATCTTTCTTTTGAGGAACCAGATCTTCGCACTTTTAAAAATCTGGGGCTTGCCATTGAGGCTTTAAATAAAGGCGGTAATTTGCCTTGTGTATTGAACGCTGCCAACGAAATTGCGGTTTATGCATTTCTTCGCAACCGTATAGGCTTTTTAGATATGACAGACATAATTGAAAAAACAATGGAAAAGGTTTCTTTTGTGCAACAACCTACATTGCAGGAATATTTTGCGAGTGATGGCGAAGCCAGAAATCTTGCCGCTGATATGATACGGCTTTAACTAACTTCTAAAGGGAAGTTAAAGCCCCCGTTCCTTTTATCAGGAAACTTACACTTTACAATTCCGATGCTATATATTGCAGCCTTTTTATTAAAGAATTTTTTTTTGTGTAACCAGCGGCAGAACATTATTTAACTTTCGTTGCGTCCACACTTCAACATTCTGGGCTTTCATCAACAAAAAAAATCCTCTTGCTAACAAGGTACAATGCAGCGCTGCTGCTCCTTCAGGCTGGAGGTGTAATAGACATGATTCTTTTAGCAAGCTGGTCTTCAATTTTTGCCAATATCGGACAATTTATTTTGGCATTCTCTATATTGGTTGTTTTACACGAGATGGGGCACTTTCTTCCTGCAAAATGGTTCGGCTGCCGGGTAGAAAAATTTTATCTTTTTTTCAATCCGTGGTTTTCTCTTTGGAAAAAACAGGTCGGCGAAACGGAATATGGTTTGGGTTGGGTGCCATTAGGAGGCTACGTAAAAATTGCAGGGATGATTGATGAAAGCATGGATAAAGAGCAGATGAAACAACCTGCACAGCCATGGGAGTTCCGCAGTAAACCGGCGTGGCAACGATTAATTATAATGTTGGGTGGTGTGATAGTAAATTTTTTATTGGCATTTGTTCTTTTTGCTTTCATATTATTTAAATGGGGTGAGGAAAGGCTGCCGGTAAAGAATTTAAAATATGGTTTGTCAGCAGATTCACTGGCAAACGCTGTTGGAATTAGAGATGGTGACCTGATTACTGCTGTAAATAATAAACCACTGGTGTACATGAATGATTTGCCGAAAGAATTACTGCTGAATAAACAGCCAAGTTTACAAATCAACCGAAACGGAGCGGATACAGCAATAAATTTACCTGCAGGTTTTTTGAGTACGCTTACCAAAAATCAGTTGCGGGGATTTGTTTCGCCACGTTTACCTGTGGTGGTAGACAGCGTTACACCACAAATTGTATTTACAAATGGTGAATTGAGGAAGGGTGATCAATTGGTAAGATTGAATAACGAAAGGTTTTCTTATTTTGATGAATTTGATAGCTTAAAAAAGAAGTATAAAAATCAAAACGTAACACTAACTGCTTTGCGAAATGGAGATTCTACCACAATCGGGGTGAAAATAAAAACCGACGGAAGCATTGGTTTTTTTTCCAAAGCAACGGATAAATTACTGGGGTTAGATACTATAAAGTATTCTTTTGCAGAAGCCATACCTGCAGGCGTTACTTATGGTATGAAGCGTTTGAGGGAATATATAACTGGTATAGGCTTGCTGTTTACATCTAAGGAGCATAAGGTATCAGATAATTTAGGGAGCGTAATAAGCATTGGTAAAACTTTTGGGGGCACCTGGGACTGGCACCGCTTTTGGACAATGACGGCATTGTTTTCTATTATTCTCGCCTTCATGAATATATTGCCAATACCTGCGCTGGATGGTGGTCATGCGCTGTTTACTCTTTATGAAATGATTACAGGGCGCAAGCCGAGTGATAAATTCATGGAGTATGCACAAATGGTAGGAATGGTGTTACTCCTGGGACTAATGTTATATGCATTCGGTTTAGATATCTGGAGGTTATTTAAGTAGGGTGGCACGGCCCCCCATCCTAACCTTCCCCAACGGGAGAAGGAACAGCCAACACACACAAAGTCAACTTATTTGACCATACTGCTAATTTTAAGAACATACTATATAAATTCACTTTCTAATTTTGTAAATTTGCAGATTGATTATTGGACGTTGGACCTTCTCAGTAAAATTACCCGAATGGCAAGTGAGTGACACCCGTCCGAAAGGTTCATCCGGGCGGGCAACAGGCGATGATAAGAATTACCAAGGTTGGTAACAAAAGGAGCTACGAAATGTAAGCTAAGAGCTAATGAGTAGGAGGATTGAACAGGTACGATAACTTTGGACTTTGAACTTTAGACTTTGAACTTTACTCTGGGGGCGTTAGGTTTTGACAGCATAGATCTTTGAAAGTGTAAGCATGCAGTGCCTTGTGTAATTAGCACTTTAATCTGAATACATAAAACAATAAATGGCAATACTCAGTATGCCATGGCTGCCTAATTAGTTAATTAGAGCAACCATTTGGCCGAGATAGCAGGTTTGTTTGTACCGTGCTGCTCCGCCTAAATCAAAAAGAAACAGACTGCTGCAACGAAAGGCTGTGACCGTTGCTTAAGACTATTCAGCTACGGTAATTGTTGGTATGTCCGGCTCCTGCAATTTCCTGACAAACAATGCCGGAATAAGCATGTAGAAAGCTTTTGATGGTTATGTTTGGACACCGGTTCGATTCCGGTCGCCTCCACAACTGCTATGGTATACTCTTTTGTGCAGTCTTTCTGTAGACCGTTTATTTTTATATGAGTCCTGAAAGTAATATTGTTCATCAATTATTTTTTCATGCGTAAACTCATTGCAGGCTTTGCCACAAGCATTGACGGATACATTGAAGGTTCGAATGGAGAATATGACTGGATAATTTTCGACAAAGAACAGCAAAAGGAACTTGCAGAACATTGGAAACGAATGGATGCTATGTTCTATGGCAGAAAAACCTATGAGGCTGCAATAGCAATGCACGTAAAATCAAAGGGGAAAAAACAACATAACCCTTTTGCGCACATGGCGCATTATGTATTTTCTAAAACGTTAACCTCAGTACAAGAAGGATTTATTCTCATTAACGGAGATACGGAAGAGGAGGTGTTACAAATTAAAATAAGCCAGGAAAAGACATCGCTGTGTTTGGCGGCGCCGATCTTGCTTGTTCATTAATTAATATGAGATTGGTAGACGAGCTGCAACTGGCTATTTGTCCAATTTTGCTGGGTTCAGGAAAACCATTTTTTTCCGGTATAACTCAACGGGTTCATCTGAAACTGCAGGAATATAAAAAATTACTCTTCCGGATTAGTATCCCTTACCTACGCCATCACAAAATAATCATCTAACATCTTAAACAATGTTACATTAGTTCTCCAATGACAACATTGTTTACCAATATTAAATCACTTGTAAACGCTAGGGAAAATTACCATTTATTGCGTGGCAATGATTTGCAGCAATTGCCTTGCATTGATAATGCATATTTAATTATTGAAGATGATGAAATTGCTGAATATGGTGAAATGAAAAATTTCGAATTTCTCCGTAAGAAGGGGATCATTGGACAAAATTCGGATTTTGAGTTTCATTTTGATGCAACTGGCAGAATGATTTTGCCTTGCTGGTGTGATAGTCATACACATCTTGTATTTGCAGTTAGCAGGGAAGATGAGTTTGTTCAAAAACTGAAAGGGACAACATATGCAGAAATAGCTGCCCGTGGAGGAGGTATTTTAAATTCTGCCAGAAAACTAAATGAAACATCCGAAGATGAATTATTCAACCAGGCATGGGAAAGATTGGAAGAAGTAAGTAAGCTTGGAACAGGTGCCATTGAAATTAAAAGTGGTTATGGATTAACAGTGGAAGGGGAGCTGAAAATGTTACGTGTTATTAAGCGTTTGAAGGCTTCTTCTAAGGTGCTCATAAAGTCTACATTTTTGGGTGCTCATGCAATTCCGCAGGAATATAAAAATAACAGGCAAGGTTATATTGATCTGATAATAAATCAAATGCTTCCTGCCATTGCCGGCGAAAATTTAGCTGATTATGTTGATGTTTTTTGCGAAGAAGGTTTTTTTACACCGGCAGAGACGGAAACTATATGCAGAGCTGGAATGCAGTATGGTTTAAAGTCAAAAATTCATGCAAATCAGTTGCATGTTTCAGGGGGCGTACAAGCTGGTGTAAAGTTAAGCGCAATGTCTGTAGATCATTTAGAAAGTATGGACGATGACGCTATTAACGCGTTGGCAAATTCGGCTACAATAGGTACTTTGTTGCCAACTGCTGCTTTCTTTTTACAACTGCCACTGCAACCCGCCAGAAGATTAATAGATGAGGGTTGTGCTATTGCATTAGCCAGTGATTTTAATCCCGGATCTTCACCTTCTGGTAATATGAATTTGGTTGTAGCGCTAAGTTGCATCCAGATGCGGATGTTGCCGGAGGAAGCACTCAACGCAGCTACCATCAACGGAGCTTATGCCATGGAATTACAAAATGAAGTAGGGAGCATTACTATTGGTAAAAAAGCAAATCTTATCATCACCAAACCCATTCCTTCTATTGCATATTTGCCCTATGCATTTGGTACTAATTTAATTGACAAAGTGATGTTGCAGGGACAGTGGTTGTAAATTACCTTAACGCTGCTCCTGGAATATCCTTGAATCGAATGAAAAAGCAGCCGAGGAAACAATACTTATTTTTTTGTGTTCTGGATGAGTTGGATTAATTACATAATTACTTTCAAAAGGCATAACAACCGAAGGAACCTTTAATAAAAAATGCTTCCCTTCTTTTAAAAAAGCATCTCCAATAAACTGTGTATGTTCTATATCTTCTTTCCAGTCCTTTTTTAGTTTGGTCAATACTATTTCTTTAACAGTAGTGGTTTTAGGTACCTGTAATGTAATAAGAAATTGGTCCTGTAAGACTTCGTACTTTACATGATGTGCCAGTATTTCCAACAAGGCAAGCGAAGCGGTTGAGCTTGTATATAAGGCAGCTATCCCTATGCTATTCCAGCGTCCGCCAAAGAGCCTTGCTCCTTCGCCATCCAGATCATCCTTATACTTTTTATGTGCAAAACGGTATAACTCCATTATACATAAACACCATATTGCATACGGCCTAATTCTCTTTCCATTTCTATAATACCTTGCGTTGTTGTAAGAGAGGCCACATTTAAACTAGTACCTAATATTTTTTTAGGGGTGTGCATCCATTCAAAAAAACCCTTTTCTGACTTAAATACCTGCTTTCCTTTATTAAACAGGCTTTCGAGCAATAAAATTCTATCTGCATATATGCCTTCAAAATTTTTATTTTCTTTTGAATAGCGAAGCAAAGTTCTTTCTGATAAATGCAGAAAACCTGCCCAATCTTTTAATGAGAACGGACTGTTTTGATATAATTTTTTAAACCGGTTAAAAGTAAAATCTTTAACCAAAGTATGTTTTTGATAAACGGGCGGAGATTCCTTGAGCTTTGATAATTTACCCTCGCCTGAATAATCGACAGATTTATTTCTTTTACTTTTCATTTTAGGACTTTTGTCACACTAAGATATGACATTTGTCTTTTAGACAAAAAAATCTTTTTTTAACTTGTTTTTAGGTTCGGGACCATAATAGAGGGCTTTTACCTGTTCTATCAATAATGAGTTTGATGCTCAAACTTAATTATCAAAAATTTCTTTTGTCGTTAAGTCGTTCATTAGCATCTGAAAGGATGTGTGATTTTACCTGCACATCCTTGCAAACTCAGTACATTTATCAGACGAAGGGTTTATGATCACTTTTTTTGTTAAAACTCGATGTATGAATCTGGCGCATTTTAAAACTTACACAAAACAAGATATTCATTCTTTAACCCGCCTTAGGAAGTTCGAAACTAAATTGGGCGAAAGAATTGCAGTACTAAATAATGTTCACAACGTACCTGAAGCTCTTGCACAGTTGGCCGCGACATATGTAGTATTCGGTATTCCTGAAGATATTGGGGTGCAGGCAAATTTCGGAAGGTCAGGAGCAAGCACAGCATGGATTTCCTTTCTGCAATCTTTCTTAAATGTGCAAAGCAATGATTTTATGAATGGTGATGAATTTGCCTTGATTGGACATTTTGATTTTAATGATATACAATATCTGATTAATTCACATGCACAAAACAATGAAGAAAAGGTAGAGGCTTGCCGTCATGCAGTGAATGCTATTGATGAAGAAGTGGAAGGTCTTGTAAAACTAATTATCTCAAATAACAAAATTCCAATTGCTATTGGTGGGGGCCATAACAATGCATATCCAATGATTAAAGGTGCTGCAAAAGGCTTGCATCAGATTGAAAGAATTTTCCTACCGCAGATCAACTGTATCAATTTAGATGCTCATACGGATTATCGTCCCAGGGAAGGCAGGCACAGCGGCAATGCATTCCGTTACGCCGAAGAGGATGGCTTCCTGCAGAAATATTTTATTCTTGGGCTACACGAAAATTATTTGCAACAGAATGTATGGATGGATATTATAAACAATCCTTTCATTGATTGCATTACTTATGAAGATATTTTTCTTCATCAAAAAAGAACTTTTTTACAGGCAGTGTCAATGGCAGTTGATTTTACACATGATAATTACTGCGGAATAGAAATAGACTTAGATGCAGTTGAAAATGTACTGAGCAGTGCACAAACTCCGTGTGGAGTTTCACCCGTTCATGCGAGGCAATATGTAAATCTTTGTGCAGCAAGGAGCAAAAGTTGCTATTTGCATATTTGTGAAGGAGCTACAAACATGAATGGAAAGACTAATGTGGGCACCGGAAAATTGATCAGTTACCTTGTTTCTGATTTTATTAAAATGAAGAGTGTGAATTAAAAAAACAGACGCGTAAACTTTATATCACTCTTATTCATTGCAACATTAAGACGCTTTTCAATATTGTTTGCAGTGTGCTTTTTATTTTGCCTGACAAGTGCCTGGTGTAAGCCATAGAGAGACCAAATATTATTATTATTCTGCATTAAATCTTTTTTAAAAGCTTCTTCTGCTTTTTGCCACTGTCTGGTATGTAAGTAAGCCGCTCCTAAATATTGCTTCGGATTCAGCATCCAGTCCCTGGGCTCATTGTAAATCATTCTTTCATCTATGTCAACAGCTTGTTTCAATTGAGCAATGGCATTAGTTGTATTGTTCTGTTTTAAATAGATAGTTCCTGTCAGTAATTTTACTGCACATTGTGCTGCTTCAACAATTGGGGAAAAATTTTCAATAGGAACAAGCAGGCTCGAATCTTTCATAAACAGTTCCATATTCTTTTTCTCATGCCACGCCTCTTTTGTTTTTCCCGTATTTGCAAAAGCCATTCCCCTTGCAAAATGATAAAGAATATTTGCATAAGAATGATGGTGTGCAGGCCTTGGAAGTTGAAGAATTTGCGGCCATTTGCTAAAATGAACATAGGTTAAAGTAGGTGTGTGATAGAAATATTGCACGTAGTTGCCGAAGGGTGCAGGCATGGAAAGCATAGATGTGTCTAACGCATTTTTCAGCTCATTAGACGTTTGCAGAGTGGAAACATATTGACCAGCCATTAATGCACAGTTGATCTGCATGTGCTGGTTGTGATACTGGTATAAAAAAGGATTTTCGTTTACTGCAGGAAATAACTTTTTGTACTCATTAAACTTAACAACTGATGCTTCATTAATAGCACTTCCTTTATCATAATGTCCGGTTCTTAAGTAAATATGAGAGGGCATGTGTACCATATGTGAAAGTCCCGGCGTTAATTTTCCCAAACGATCAGCACTTGGCAATGCTTTCGCTGCAAAAGGGGATGCTTCCATAACATGTATGTAATAATGATTGGCTCCCGGGTGATTAGAACTTGTATGCAAAAGTGTTTCTAAGACCATTCTTATTTGTGGCGTCCATGGCTTTGGCGTGCCATTTTGTTTCCAGAAATCCCACGGATGTTCAAGCATTAAACCTTCCGCATATAAAGAAGCCACATCCGCATTGCCGGGAAATTGGTTATAAATTTTTTGCATTAGATTAGAATAGGCTTTGTTTAATTCTTTCATGTTATATACGGAATCATTAGTATACCGCACCTGCATTGCTTCAATCAAAAGTTTTCCAAGAAGAGTTGCTTTGTCAATATATGCTGTTGCTTTTTTTGTTGCTTCAATTGCCATGGGAGGTATTACATAACCCATATCATTTATATTAGGTCCATAGGATAACGCAACTGCCCACCATATCATTGGGTTTTCCATATCAAACTTTGCCGCTTTATTAAATGATGCTCTCGCTTCTAGACTGTGAAAGCCATAATACATATTCAAGCCCTGATTAAAATAAAACTGGGCGCTGTCGCTGCTTGTTTCAATTTTCCATTTGTAATTACCGGCACCGGGCATTGGTGGTATCTCAACATCTTTTAGGGCTGCTTCTATTTGCTCCCATCCTGGGTTACATTTTACTATGGATGAAGATTTGGAACCAACTATATCATCTTGGGGCATCATTTTCTTTGATGTGTAAGCGTAAATAACGACAGCAGTCATCAATGCTGATACAACAAAAAGTACCTGTTTCATAACCATAAATAAGTAAAAAGTATGACATTTCAAAATAAAAAAAAGAGGCAGTAAATTAACCGCCTCTTTTTTATCTATGAATATTGTTTACTTACGTGGAATTTTTAATTTCCACCCCGGGTGAATCAGGTCAGGATCTTTAATCTGATCACGGTTAGCTTCATGAATTTCCTTCCAGCTTACACCATATTTCTGACCAATTTTACTCAAGCTGTCTCCTGATTGCACAACATATTCTTCTTCTTTTGCTTCACCCCCTGCTGTAACGTTTAAGTTCAATACAAGATCACCTGTGCGGTAATCAGGATCTATTCTATTATATTCATCCCACAAACTTTTCTTTACACTTTCTGATGGAACTTCGCCATCAATATATAATACATTTCCCTGCTGCCGCACCTGTAAATTCCTGGCGCCGGCAGATTGCGCCGCATTAATAAGCGGCTGATATTTACTTTGTAATGCCATGGTTTTTTTCCTCCTACTGTTTTACAGTAATTTGATTTTCAAAATTTTTGATTTGTGCTTCATTTACAGCCTGTACTATTTTCTGCATATCGTCTCGGCTGTTTACAGTACCGCGTAAGGTCACTTTCCCGTTTTGAACATCTGCACTTACGTTAGGATATTGTTTTATAATCGGGTCAATAGAGCTGCGAAGCGTCGCATCGTCATTTACTACAACCGGTGCTGTGGTAGTTGTAGTGGTTTCTGTAGAAGCATCCTTTTTGTTTTTACAAGACTGAACGGAAATACCTGATATTAAAAGTGTTATCAGGCTTAATTGAACCAAATACTTTTTCATGTTGTAAAATTTTTGATTATCAAGATCGTCACATATTATACAACTCTTGTACCAAGCATTTGTAGCCGCTTCAGGGGTTCTTTCCTTGTTCCTGTAAAAGTATTTTCTCAAAAATTTGCTCGTATTGTGTATTTGTTTCGTCAATTTGTTTTAGCAATTGCTGATAATTGCTTTCAACAGATTTAAATTTATGTGTATCGGAATAAACTTCATGAGATACCAACGATGTTTCAATATCCAATTTTTGTTGCTGTAGTTGAGCCAGTTTCTTCTCTAACTGTGCAAAAACTTTTTGTTGTTTTTGAAGCTCCTCTCTTCCAGTATCTTTCGAGGATCCTTTTATAACGTTTAAAACTTTACTTTGTTTAGGTGCATTCAGACTATTATTATTGATGACTGCTTTTTTACTTTTTGCTTCTTGGTTTAATTGCAAAGAATTAGCTGCGGTTCTTTCTTTCCATTCTGCCCATTCAGTATAAGTTCCTTTAAATTCCCTAATCTTGTGGTCATCAATTTCCCAAATCTTATTTGCAGTTTTAGATATAAAATACCTGTCGTGGCTAACTAAAATATAACTTCCTTCATACCGGTTTAATGCGGTAATCAGTAGTTCGTTGGAGTGTATATCCAGGTGATTTGTTGGTTCATCCAGTAACAGAAAATTTGCTTTGCTGATAATTGTTTTTGCAAGAGCTACCCTTGCTTTTTCGCCTCCACTTAATATTTTTATTTTCTTGGTTACATCATCCCCACTGAATAAAAAGCATCCCAATAATGTTCTCAACTCCTGCTCTGTCTTTTGGGAATCTGCCTGCATCAATTCTTCTAAAACAGTGTTATCTATATTTAATCCCTCTAGCTGGTGTTGTGCATAAAATGCTTCTTCCACATTATGTCCCCACTTGCGTTCTCCATCAAAACATTCCGCACCAGCAATAATGCGCAGCAATGTTGATTTTCCTTTTCCATTGGCTCCTATCAATGCTATTTTATCGCCCCTGTTAATTTCTGCAAATGCATTATTAAGAATTCCAATTTCTTTAAACTGTTTTGTAATGTTCTTTAATTCTACCAGCACTTTTCCGGGAATTTTATCAACTCTGAAATTGATCTTGATATCTGGCCGTTCAAGAGCTATATCCTCAATTCTTTCTAATTTATCTAAGCGTTTGATGGCACTTTGTGCCTGTGCAGCTTTTGTAGCTTTTGCTCTAAACCTTTCTATAAATCTTTCCTGCTGCCGGATATATTCCTGCTGGTTTTCAAATGCTCTTTGCTGCAATTCAATACGCATTTCTTTTTCCTGTTCATAAAAATCATAATTACCATTATAAAAGTGCAGTTCCTTCTGGTACAGTTCCACAATTGTTTTTACCATTCTGTTAAGAAAATATTTATCATGGCTTACAATAACAACTGCTCCTTTATAATGCTGTAAATATTTTTCCAGCCATTCAATCGAGGGCAAGTCAAGGTGATTAGTAGGTTCGTCCAGCAATAATAAATCTGGCTGCTGTAATATCATTTTTGCCAATAGTACCCTCATTCTCCAGCCACCGCTGAATTCTTTGTAAGGTCGTTGGAGATCGGTATTACTAAAACCTAAACCTTGTAAAACTTCCTCTGTTTTGTGCTGTACATTATAACCACCTGCATTTTCCAATTCATGCAGTTTTTCGCTATACTGCATCAGGAGTTCATGGGTTGAATTTTGGTTGATTTGTTCAGTAAGATATTCAAGTTCGTTTTCCAGTTGCATTACTTTGTCAAAAGCATGCATAGCCACTTGTAGAATAGATTCACCCGAATTAAAGCTTAGTAAATCCTGGTGGAGGTAGCCAATGCTGGTATTGCGGCTCCTTTCTACAGTGCCGGATGATGGCTGGTATTCTCCAACAAAAAGCTTGAGTAATGTTGATTTGCCTGTGCCGTTATAACCTATTAAACCAATGCGTTCCATTGGCTGTATATGCCAGGTTGCATCCTGAACAATAGTTCTTGCACCAAATTCAAAAGTTACATTTTGTAATCCTGCCAGCATTTTATATAAATGGAGGCAAAATTACTTTACTACCATTAAAGCCATCACTTTGCTTTTTAACTTTACATCAAAATTTTATTGTAATGAAAAAATTGTTTCTGCTCTTGCTGCTGGCGGGTATTGGTGTGTTTTCGTGGTATTTTTTTGTTACACGAAAAAAACCAAAGGATGAAACTCCTGTAGAACAACCATTGACAGTAAGTAATCATAGCATTGAATTTAATGCCTCCTCTAATGAGTTATTGAACAGATACTATGCTTTATCGGAGTCTTTTGTGAAATGGGATACTGGTGCAATCCGTACAAACATTTTTGCTTTAAAAAATAATTTGGATAGTTTGCAAGTTGAGGAATTGCAAAAAGATCCGGTAATTTATCAAACTGCCGGGACGTACGTGGAAACCCTGAGGAATGATGTGCAAATCATGATGAGTGCTGCAGATATAACCGGGAAACGCCGGGCATTTCACTCTTTTTCGCAGGGTTTTTACGATTTTATCAGGACGATAAAATATGATCAGGCAAAAGTTTACTTGCAGGAGTGTCCAATGGCTTTTAATGATACAGAGACCGCACAGTGGTTAAGCAAAACAAATGAAATAAGAAATCCTTATTTAGGCCTTTATCATCCAAAATATAAAAGTGGTATGCTTGTCTGTGGGGAAACAAAAGATTCTGTTGATTTTTTATCCTCGCCTGCAAAAAATTAACAGCAAAAATCAAGACATAGCAGGAATAACCTATACCATGCGGATTTATTTAATCTTCTTTTTACATCTGCAGTCATTAATAACCCTTGGGCAAGAGCAACCCCGCTTAACAGCTAACAGGTACACGGTAAATGGCTATATAAAAGATTCTTTAAGCGGTGAATTAATTATTAGTGCTACCGTTGCAATAGCCGGCACAGGCAAGGCTGTTAGCAGCAACCAATATGGCTTTTATTCCATTACATTGCCTGAGGGTAAATATGAACTCATTGTTTCACATGTGTCTTACGAAACAAGTGCACAACAAATTACATTAGCACAAAATCATCAGTTAGATTTTCTTTTGATACCCAAATCTGCAGCCATGTCAGAAGTGATGGTGTACAGCAGGCGGAGAGATGCAAACATAAAAAATGCACAGACGGGAAGAGTTGATCTCTCAATTAACCAGATAAAAAACATTCCTGCTTTTTTAGGCGAAGTGGATATTTTGAAAACTATTCAATTATTGCCCGGTGTACGAAATGCAGGCGAGGGTAATGCAGGATTTTATGTTCGCGGCGGCGGGCCAGATCAAAATTTAATTATGCTGGATGATGCTATTGTGTACAACACCGGTCACTTGTTTGGCTTCTTTTCCATTTTCAATTCTGATGCTATAAAAAATACAACCCTTATAAAAGGTGGCATGCCTGCACAATATGGCGGCAGGCTTTCTTCTGTGCTGGATGTAACCATGAAAGATGGCAACAGTAACCGTTTTCAGGCAGATGGAGGAGTTGGTTTGATTGCATCGCGTTTATCGCTGCAAGGGCCGCTAAAAGAAAACAAAGCATCGTATATCATTTCAGCTCGCAGAACCTATATTGATATACTTACTAAGCCATTCATTAAAAAAAGCAGTGACTTTTTCGGCTCCGGTTATCATTTCTACGATTTGAATGCAAAAGTTAATTACCGTTTTTCAGAAAAAGATCGATTATATTTAAGCGGCTATTTTGGCCGCGATGTATTTTCTTTTAATAATGCTAAGAGGTCTTTCAGAGCCAACATTCCATGGGGTAACTCCACAGCTACCTTAAGATGGAATCATGTGTTTAACAGAAAACTTTTTGCCAATACCACAGTGGTTTATAATGATTATAAATTTAGCTTTTCTGCAGCACAGAATAATTTTGAAATAACATTAGCGTCAGGAATACGAGATGGTAATGCTAAAGTTGATTTTGATTTCTATCCGTCGCCCCGGCATAAGATTAAGTTTGGGGGGTTGTTGACTTATCACAAATTTGTTCCCAACGTTGTCACTGGCAGACAGGATTCTACGATATTCACACCAAACAATGAAGGAATAAAATATGCTGTTGAATCTGCTCTGTATGCACAGGATGACTGGGACTTGAATGATAAATGGAAACTGAATTATGGGTTTCGGTGGAGCGGTTTTTCTCAAATTGGTCCTTACACAAAATATGTTCGTGATCAGGATCAAAATAAAACAGACAGCACTATTTACAATCGCCTCCAATCCATCCAAACATATGGTGGACTTGAACCGCGGCTTACATTACGGTACTCAGTAAGCGATGCTACTGCAATAAAAGGTTCTGTCTCCCGAAATTATCAGTTTATTCATTTGGTTAGCAATGCCGGCACTACATTACCAACTGATCTGTGGGTGCCAAGTACATTCCGTGTAAAACCGCAAATTAGCTGGCAATATGCAGCAGGAATATTTAAAAATTTCAACAATAACCAATACGAAACATCGCTGGAACTGTATTATAAAAAAATGCAGAACCAGATTGAGTACAGAGAAGGCTATACGCCATCCCTGGCAGATCCGGAAACTGATTTTGTTTTTGGTAAAGGATGGAGTTATGGATCAGAATTATTTATAAATAAGGTGCAGGGGAAACTTACAGGATGGATCGGATACACACTTTCATGGACATGGAGAAAGTTTAAGGAGTTGAATGATGGCAATAAATTTCCTGCAAAGTATGATCGAAGGCATGATATGTCTGTGGTAGCTACCTATGAATTGAATAACAACTGGAAATTTGGCGGTGTATTTGTTTATGGCACAGGGAGCGCAACTTCTCTGCCAGAAAGATTTTACATTATCAATGGCGTGCTAACGCAGGAATTCAGCAGTATCAATCAATATCGTCTAGCACCCTATCACCGCATGGATATTTCCGCAACTTACACACCTGAGTTCAAGAGAAAGAAAAGGCTACAAGGCTATTGGGTATTCAGCGTTTACAATTTGTACAGCAGGCTTAATCCATACTTTGTTTATTTTGATCAAACCGGCAATCCTTATGATGGAAGTTTGAAAGTTGAGGCTTTGCAGGTTTCACTTTTTCCAATACTTCCTTCTGTAACGTGGAATTTTAGGTTTTGACCCTGATCCTGATAAAGGATTGTCGCCCTGAGCTCGCCGAAGCCTGCCCAACTGCCCGCCCGGATGAACCGTTCGGACGGGAGTCATTTCAGGCGGTGGTTGACGAAAGATTTTTGTTACCAACTTGCGTAACTCCGGTTGAACTTACGTTGCGACGCTCCGTTTATCTGCAACAAGAATATCAGCTTATTAAAAAATTCTTACCTTCTCATCTCAAAAAGAAACTCATGAAAAAAATGGTTGCTTTTTTCTCTGCTTACCTTATAATCATCGCATCTTCTGCCTTTGCACAGGAAAAATTGGATGCCGATGTAGTTAATAAAATAAAACAGGAGAGTTTACAAAATTCCAAAGTAATGGATATTGCTTTTCATCTTACTGATGTTAGTGGTCCCAGGTTAACAAATTCTCCGGGATATAACCGTGCAGCTAATTGGGCTGTAAGTGAAATGAAAAAATGGGGATTAGTGAATGCAGCGTTAGAGCCCTGGGGCGAATTTGGTAAAGGGTGGGAGTTGCAAAAAAGCTACATAGCAATGACTGCTCCGTACTACAAGCCAATTATCGGTTTTCCAAAAACATGGACAAAGTCCACAAGTGGATTGCAAAATGCTGATGTTATTCTTATAACGGCTAAAGATTCAACAGAATTAGAGCAATACCGTGGGAAATTAGCCGGTAAAATAATATTACTTTATCGTTCGGATACCTTAAGGCAGTCCTTTAGGCCAGATGCTACACGCAGGACTGATGAAGACTTAGACAAAATTGCTAAAGCACAACCGCAGCAACAGCAAACGACAGACACAGCCCAGCAACGCCGTATGAGGGAGCAATTTCAAAGAATGCAGGGACCTGCGCAAATGACCAACAAAATTAAAGACCATGCAAATAAGGAAGGTGCTGTTGCTATCTTAAGCA
Organism: Chitinophagaceae bacterium; assembly: GCA_046262255.1. Classification (GTDB taxonomy): domain Bacteria; phylum Bacteroidota; class Bacteroidia; order Chitinophagales; family Chitinophagaceae; genus Flavisolibacter. The sequence goes on along the minus strand of JBHENB010000013.1, from coordinate 28,914 downwards.
TGAATCCACGCGGCAAGGATGGAACTTTATTTGTACAAGGTGGCGGTGCTTACACTGCAACTGCACCGGAAAACTTCTTAGACATAGTAGTGGCAATAGAAGATTACATGAGCATGGTTCGTCTATTAAAAGCAGGAATACCGGTAAAATTAGAGCTGGATGTAAAGTCTGCGTTTCAAACAGCAGATACAAAAGGCTATAATGTTGTTGCAGAAATAAAAGGCACTGACCCAAAGCTAAAAGATGAATTAGTAATGCTCGGCGGACATCTGGATAGTTGGCAAGGCTCCACCGGCGCTACCGATAATGCAGCAGGTTGTGCTGTGATGATGGAAGCCATGCGCATTTTAAAAACACTTGGTGTAAAACCACGCCGCACTATTCGTATTGCATTATGGGGCGGTGAGGAACAGGGATTACACGGCTCAAATAATTATGTAAAAAATCATTTTGCTGATCGTGCAAACATGCAATTGAAATCAGACCATGCAAAAGTTGCTGGCTATTTTAACCTTGATAATGGAACAGGTAAAATAAGAGGTATTTATCTTCAGGGAAATGCATCAGTCGGTCCTGTTTTTTCAAAATGGCTGGAACCATTTCATGACATTGGCGCAAAAACGGTAACCATTTCCAACACAGGCGGCACAGATCATCTTGCATTTGATGCGGTGGGAATACCCGGTTTCCAATTTATACAGGATGAAATTGAATATGACACCCGGACACATCATACTAATATGGATTCATACGATCATCTTATTGCAGATGACCTGAAACAGGCAGCAACAATTGTTGCAGCGTTTGTTTATCATACAGCAATGCGAGATGAGAAATTGCCTCGCAAAGAATTGCCAAAGCCAAGAGTCGAAGGGCAGAGAAGTTTTTAAAGGTCTCATTAAAGGCCCCAACTGATCTTCTGGTGGGGATGTGGAAACGATGTGAGGTCAATCGGATAATTTTCTTTTTAAAAAAACCGAATAATCCGGAACAAGCATAATATATTCTTCATTCATTAATACAGAGGTTAGAATAAAATCTGCCGTGCTGCGGTTACATGCAATTAAAATATTCCACGCAACAGCAACTCGTAATAATGCTTTTACATCGCTGTCATGAGGCTGTGCTTCCATGGGATCCCAAAAGAAAACAAGCAAGTCGAGTTTTTCTTCTGCAATCATGGCACCAACTTGTTGATCTCCCCCCAAGGGTCCGCTGAATAATTTTTTTATTGGCTGATCCAGTTGTTCTTCCAGTAATTTGCCTGTTGTACCGGTAGCAATCAGTTCATGGTGTGATAGAACAGTTTTGTTATAAATAGCCCATTCAATAAGATCATTCTTCTTATTATCATGCGCTACCAGGGCAATACGTTTACGGCTATATAATTTACGAATATGGCTCATGTTTTTATTTCTTAATACGGAAAATGTCAAAACATAACCCAGTCATCTATTAATTCTGTGTAAACACTTTGGCATAGTAAATAGAAGGATGCAAACATTTTACTTTGGTTTCTCGTAAATAAAACGAACCATTGCGTTTTTCTTTTCGGTAGAAGTAAGATATAAATGATACCGCTTTGTACCTGCTGTTACAATAAGTAATGCAGTATTTGGCGGAATAGACCCAAGGTTTTCTGCCACCATTTCAATTTCCTGAAAAGTATTTTGCAGATCAATTTTGATGAAGGCAGTGGATGGCGTTGCAGTTAATTTTTGGTGCGAAAGCAATAGTTTTTTATTTACAAAAACTGAGATACTATCATTGTCAATTTCTGCATTGTCATAAAAGTCAAGGCGTATAACACCGGTATCCACTTCAACTTCCGGAATTTCTTTAAAGGCGGATTCTTTCACCCTCGTCAGCACAAGTTGACCAGGCGTGCAATTGTCGTTTGTATTAGCCACTTTACCATTCCAGGATCCGGATAAAACTTCTTTATTGCCACTTCTGCTGTACCACAAGTCATAATTTTTTATACAGGGAGTGCAATCAGCAGGAATTCGAAAAGTAGTTACTGCCCCTTCACTTAATGATACTCTTTTGAGTGATGAATTATAATTCCCCTGGAACTTTTTCTTTACATAATTAACAATATCAGAATAATGGTAAGAAGCACCTTGTATGGTGTCCGCCTTAATATTCAGTTGCAGCTCTATAAAGTATACTGGAAAACAACCACCTGCATGCTGTGTGAGGGTTCCTTTCCAAATACCATTTAGATCCTGAGCAAAGGACCACGCATTCACTAAAACAAAAACTATTAGTATAAAGGATTTCTTCACAGCGTGAAAATAAGTTGTTCGATAAAGATCTTTTAGAAAATCATTTAAACGGTTGCCGATTATTTTTGGTACCGGAAACGCACCATAGCGTTTTTTTGTTCGGTTGAAGTAATTCTTACATGGTATCTTTTTTCTCCATCATATACAACCATCAAGGATGTATTAGGAGGGATGGAACCGAGGTTTTCAGCCACCATTACCAATACATGTTCAACATCATCTTTATCTTTTTTTAAAGTTATAGTTAGTGGCGCAGCAGTTAAACGTTTGCTTGCTAATACAAGTTTATTATCTAAATAAACAGATATGGTGTCACCATCAATTTCGCCGTTATCATATAACCGTACAACTATTTCTTCGCTTTGAACATTTATAGTTTGCACCAGTTCATTTGTTCGGGACCGGGTAATAGCTGGAATTTGAGGTACTGTTCGCACAGGAGTGCTTTTTTGCGGCTCTTCTTTTGCAATCACAGGAATACTTTTTTTGGTATCCACAGTTTTTGGTTTTGCAACCGGAGCTTTAGTTGTAACTGGTGGCTTATTTTGAGTTTTTGTGGTTGTTGTCTTTATGGGTGTCTTGGCAGCAGGGACTTTTGCTATGGGTTTTGTTATTGGCGGTTTTGTTGTTGCAGTTTTTGTATTTGGATTAGTTTTAGGTTGTATAGCCGGTTTCTTTACAGTGGGTTTATCTCTAAGAAATGGCTCTACATAAAATTCAGAAGTTGATACTTTTCTAAGAAAAACTTTTCCTCCCGAGCAATCTCCCCATTTTCCATTATTCTTCGGATTACTTCTGTCTTCTGTTTTGGCAACAAAAATTCCTTCCAGCATCTCTTCCTTTCCAGATCGTGAATAGGTCAACCGGTAATTCATCAGGCAAGTACCATTTCCTTCCAAATTTTTTACCTCTACTGTTCTCAATTCCTGTATCTGGAATGTTTTAGAAGTTTTAGTGAAATAGCCTTTCATTGTAGCTTTCCCATAAAACCTTTTATCTAAATAAGAGTAAGAGACGCCTGTTGCTGATAAAGTTTTTGTTTGCGCTACCTGAAATTCTAATTTATATTCTTCCCCATAGGACGTTGTGAAGTAACCCCGCCAGATGCCGGTTATGTCCTGTGCAAAAAGAGGTGAGATGATTGTTGTGAAGATTATTAAGATCAGCAGCAATCCCGTAGAACGCATATTCATTTGTGCCGTGAAATTAAATATTAACAGGTGTTGCATTCCCGGTGCTGTGGCAAGAGTTTGTTAATTTTGCAACTCTGTTCTCAACACAGCATGATGATAAATATTACATTTCCGGATGGGGCAGTGCGTCAATATACAAAAGGAACAACAGCATTGGAAATTGCAAAATCCATTTCAGAAGGTTTGGCAAAAAAAGTTTTGGCAGCGGAAGTGAATGGAGACGTTTGGGATGCAACAAGACCAATCAATAATGATAGCAGATTAACTCTTCTTACCTGGGACGATGCAGGAGGAAAAAATACTTTCTGGCATTCATCTGCACACCTGATGGCAGAAGCAGTGGAAAATTTTTTTCCCGGTGTAAAATTTTGGGTTGGTCCGCCGGTTGAAAATGGGTTTTACTATGATATGGATTTAGGAGACAGATCTATTACTGAAGAAGACCTTCGGAAGTTGGAAGTGAAAATGGCAGAGCTTGCAAAACAAAACAATACGTATATAAGAAAAGAAGTTTCTAAAGAAGAAGCGACTGAGCACTTTTCTAATAAAGGGGATGAATACAAATTAGATTTATTGCAGGGGTTAAAGGATGGTGAAATTACTTTTTATACACAGGGGAATTTTACGGACTTATGCCGCGGGCCACACATACCACATACAGGTTTTATTAAAGCAATCAAGCTCACCAATATTGCCGGGGCGTACTGGAAAGGAGATGAAAGGAACAAGCAACTGATACGCATATACGGTGCCACTTTCCCATCACAAAAGCAATTGGATGATTACCTGCAGATGCTGGAGGAGGCAAAAAAAAGAGACCACAGGAAACTGGGTAAAGAGTTAGGAATTTTTACGATGGATGATGATGTTGGTCCCGGTCTTCCATTGTGGATGCCAAATGGGACAATCATTATTGAAGAGCTGGAAAAATTAGCAAAAGAAACAGAACAAGCTGCAGGATATAAAAGAGTAGTAACACCCCATATTGCCAAAGAAACCCTCTATCTCACCAGCGGACATTTACCGTACTACCAGGAAAATATGTATCCCCCAATGGAGCTGGAAGGGGTGAAGTATTACCTGAAGGCAATGAATTGTCCGCACCACCATAAAATATTTGCAGCTGAACCAAAGAGCTATAAAGATCTGCCACTGCGGTTAGCCGAGTATGGAACGTGTTACCGTTATGAGCAAAGTGGTGAACTATTTGGCTTGATGCGGGTTCGGTGCCTGCATATGAATGATGCACATATTTATTGTACCAAAGAGCAGTTCGCTGAAGAGTTTCGTGCTGTGAATGACATGTATATGAAGTATTTTAAAATCTTTGGGATTGACAAGTATGTGATGCGGTTATCCCTGCATTCACCTGACAAACTAGGACAGAAGTATGTTGATGAACCAAGGTTGTGGTTAGAAACAGAGGCACTGGTAAGGCAGGTGATGGCAGAAGCAAATATTCCTTTTGTAGAAGTTCCTGATGAAGGTGCTTTCTACGGACCAAAAATTGATGTACAGATATGGAGTGCTATTGGCAGAGAATTTACATTGGCAACTAACCAGGTTGATTTTGCACAGGGAAGAAGATTTGGTTTAACATACACAAACCAAAATAACGAGGCTGAAAACCCATTGATTATTCATAGAGCACCGCTCGGTACTCATGAAAGATTCATTGGCTTTTTGCTGGAGCACTATGCCGGAAAATTTCCTGTATGGCTTGCACCACTGCAGGTAAAAATTTTACCAATCACTGATAAGTTTTTGGATTATAGTAAAACAATTTTGGAGAAAATGAAAAATGCAGATATTCGTGCAGAGATAGACGACAGGAATGAAAAGATTGGAAAGAAAATTCGGGATGCAGAATTAATGAAAATTCCATACATGTCAGTGATTGGCGAAAAAGAAGTGAATGAAAATAAAGTGGCAATCAGGAGACATGGTAAAGGGGACATGGGAGCAAAAGGAGCAGAAGAGTTTTTAAATGAGTTGATAATTGGAGTTAAGGAGCGAAGAGGGTAAGAAAATCCCTGGCAAAAGGGCGAAAGTATTAATGTTGGAATCATTATTTCAGGTCGACCACTTACTATTACATTAAAATTTTCGGCAGTAATTTAAAATAAAAAATAAATAGCACCATTGTCTGCGGACTGCCGGCTACAAACAATGGACTAATATTATGGCATTACCAAACAAGGGATTTAACAAAGGAAATTTCAGAGGAAGATTCACACCTCGCAGAGAACCCGAGCACCGCATTAATCACTTTATTAAAGTTCCCCAGGTGCGTTTAGTTGGCGACAATGTAACAGTTGGTGTTTATTCAATTCAAGATGCACTTAGGATGTCCAATGAACAACAACTTGACCTGGTGGAAATATCACCGCAGGCAGATCCACCTGTGTGCCGTATAATTGACTATAATAAATTCTTATACGATAAAAAGAAGAAGGAAAAGGAGATGAAGGCGAAATCTAAAACTTCAGAAATGAAGGAGATTCGATTTACGCCCAATACAGATGACCATGATTTTGATTTTAAGTCAAAGCATGCTGAGAATTTCCTGAAAGAAGGTAATAAGGTAAAAGCCTTTGTTCAATTTAAAGGTCGTGCAATACAATTCAAGGACAGGGGAGAACTGTTGCTTTTGCGTTTTGCTGAACGTCTTGCAGAAGTAGGCACACTGGAAAGTATGCCAAAGCTGGAAGGTAAAAGAATGCTTGCAATTTTTACTCCGAAAACAGCAAAGAAAAAGGCCGAAAAAACTACAGCATAGATTGCTGAATTATATAACTTCAAACCGGAGCATCTGCTTCGGTTTTTTTATTTAAACATGGATATAGAACAGCTAAGAAGTTTTTGCCTCCGTTTGCCCGCTGTAACAGAAGATATAAAGTGGCATAATGACCTGGTATTTTCTGTTGGAGGAAAAATGTTCTGTGCCACTTCTTTAGAACCGCCTTTTAAATGTTCCTTTAAAGTACCTGATGAAGAGTTTGAAGAACTTAGTCAGCAGGATGGCTTTCTATCCTGCACCTTATCTGGCAAGAGCAAAATGGGTGTTAGTGATAAACCCACAAAAATTGTCTAAAAAGGAGTGCGAGAAATATATTGGACAAAGTTATGAACTGGTGAAGAGGAAGTTGACAAAGAGAGTAAGAGAACAATTAGGTATTT
>JBHENB010000013.1:0-22243 GCA_046262255.1 Chitinophagaceae bacterium | reverse complement strand
GGTATTTAGAAACTAAATAAAAATATTGATATAAATTTCGTCAATGATTTGGCCGGCTCCAATTGATCAGAGGGCTTATGGTAATTATCAAAACGTTGGTAAACTTTATAAATGGGCACTTTTTCAATCTATTTCAGCAAATTATGCAGTATCCCTTAAGATTTTTTCCTACTTTTGCACCCCGTTTAACGGACATTGCCTGAAGAGGCCCCCTAAGTATTCCGCCGGTGCGGCATCGCCTCAAGGGTATCATTTAATTGCATTGTAAAATGCCGAAGGTAAAAACGAATTCAAGTGCCAAGAAACGCTTTAAGGTAACTGGCACAGGAAAAATCACTCACCAGAAATCGTTCAAGCGGCACATTCTCACCAAAAAATCAAAGAAACGTAAACGTCATTTGAGGAAAGATGGTATGGTAAGCAAAGCAAATTTAGATTTTGTGCAACGGTTGCTACGGTTGAAGTAGCTAACAGCTTTGAGCTATAAGCTACAAGCTTTGAGCTGCGAGATTTAAACTCGGAACTCACAACTCTTAACTTGCACCTAAATCTAAAATCTCAAATCTAAAATCTTCAAGATATGCCACGTTCCGTAAATGCAGTTGCTTCTAAAGCCCGGCGCAAAAGAATTTTAAAACAGGCTAAAGGTTTTTATGGCAAGCGTAAAAACGTATATACAGTAGCAAAAAATATTGTTGAAAAAGGAATGACCTATAGTTATGTAGGTCGTAAAATTAAAAAACGCGATTATAGACGTTTATGGATTGCACGTATCAACGCAGCAGTTCGGGAAGAGGGATTAACCTATTCGCAATTCATAAATTTATTAAATCAAAAAGGAATTGGAATAGACCGCAAAGTACTTGCTGATTTGGCGATGAATAACCCAGAGACCTTTAAGGGGTTAGTTGCTCAGGTAAAGTAAGTCAGAATAAATTTTTACGACCGGGTGCATTTTTTGTATCCGGTTTCTTTTTGTATTTAATAATACATTTGTACCTGTTTTTTGTTCAGGAATAATCTTTTTTAACTTTTAATGAATAACTCCTACAACGACCTGGTTCAACAAACATTTGATTTTCCTCAGGAAGGCTTAGAAGTGAAAGACGGATATCTGCAGTTTAATGGATTGGATCTAAAAGCCATTATAGAGAAGTATGGTACACCGCTGAAACTCACTTATTTGCCAAAGATTGGGATGCAGATTAATAAAGCCAAACAAATGTTTGCCAATGCTTTAAAAAAGCATAAATACGAAGGCGAATATTTTTATTGTTACTGCACAAAGAGTTCGCACTTTTCTTTTGTAGTTGAGGAAGCGCTGAAGCATGGTATACACCTTGAAACTTCTTACGCTTATGATATAGACATTATAAAAAAATTATGTGAGCAAAAGAAAATAACCAAAGACATACACATTGTTTGTAATGGCTTTAAACAAAAGGGATATATAAGAAGAATTGCCAGTTTATTGAATACCGGATTCAAAAATGTGGTGCCCGTTTTAGATAACAAAGAAGAATTAAAGCAATATGCCCGTTCTGTACGTGTACCCTTCAAAGTTGGTATAAGAGTGGCTGCAGAGGAGGAGCCGACATTTCCTTTTTACACATCACGATTAGGAATAAGAGCAAAAGATATTCTGGAATTTTATGTAGATGAAATTGAAGGATTTGAAGGTAAATTCCAGTTGAAAATGCTGCATGTTTTTCTAAACAAAGGCATTAAGGATGACATTTATTACTGGTCAGAATTAAATAAGATTATTAATCTCTACTGCCAGCTGAAAAAGATTTGCCCTGAACTGGATTCAATAAATATTGGAGGAGGATTTCCAATTAAGCATTCGTTAGGTTTTGAGTATGATTACCAATTCATGATTAACGAAATAGTTGGTAACATAAAAACGGCCTGCAAAAAAGCCAAAGTTCCAATGCCGCATATTTTTACTGAATTCGGCAGCTATACAGTAGGGGAAAGTATGGCACATATTTACAGTGTTATCGGGCAAAAAGCGCAGAACGACCGTGAGATGTGGTATATGATTGATTCTTCTTTTATAACTACTCTTCCTGACACATGGGGCATTGGCGAACGATTTTTAATGCTGCCAATCAATAAATGGGACCAGGATTACCAGCGTGTGGTGTTAGGTGGCATTACGTGTGACAGCCACGATTATTACGATTCTGAAGAACACATCAACGAAGTTTTTTTACCCAAAGCAAACGGTGACGAACCTTTGTATCTTGGCTTTTTCCATACAGGAGCATACCAGGATCAGATCAGTGGTTATGGTGGTATTAAACATTGCTTAATCCCGTCGCCAAAGCATGTAATTGTTGGGAATGATAAAAATGGTAAGCTAACTGATTGGTTATACGCAAAAGAACAATCTGCACAAAGTATGTTGAAAATCCTGGGCTATGTAAAATAAAAAACCCTGACGATTCTATCAGGGTTTTACTTTAAAGTGTAGAACTTTAATTATTCTTTTTATTTCCAAGGACACGTTCTTTTGCTGTATTCATTCTTTCTCTTGTCTGCTGGCTATTCTGCTCAGTTTCTCTGGTTACTGGCTGATTTCTGCTATAGCCTCTGTTATAATAGTCATAACCCCTGTTGTAATACCTGTTGTCGTAAGAGTAAGGGGAACCAGAATAATATCCATATGGACTTACCTGGTAATATCTACCTGTAAATGGGTCTCTTTCTAAAATAATAACTGATCCGTTGCCTATTGCAGGAGTTCCATAGCTTCTATACACGGGTTCATCTTCATAGTACTCGCCATAAGCATCCCTGTAAGGAGTACAACTTGCAGCAACTACCATCAATACAGCTAAAAGCGCCACTTGAACCAAATTGAAACGTTTCATTTTGTTTGCTTTTATCTTACTTTATGCAATTTATCAGCCAAAAAATCTTAAAATTTACCTTATGCAGTACCTGCTTTTAATCTTAACATTTATCAGTTTCAGTTGTTACGCACAAAGCGAAGAAGAAAAAGTTAAAAAGCCCATTACAGCTCTTTTTGATGGTATGAGAAAATCAGACAGCACTTTGATCAGAACTGCATTTGCCCCCGGTGCAATTATGCAGACCATTTACAAAAGCAAAGAGGGAAAAATGGGTGTTCACACAGAGCAGGTAGATAAATTTATTGTAGCTGTTACTAAGCCACATAAGGAAATTTATGACGAGCGAATAATGTATGATATTATACGGATAGATGCAGACCTTGCAATAGCATGGACACCATACCAGTTTTTTGTTGATGATAAACTAAGCCATTGCGGAGTAAATTCTTTTCAACTGGTAAGATTGAATGGGCAATGGAAGATTCAGTATATCATTGATACCCGGCGGAGAGAGGGTTGCGGAGAAAAGAAGCTGAAATAAAAAACCCTCCGTAGAAACGGAGGGTTTTAAACCAAAACCAACTGCTTATGAGAAACACTTTTTAAAGGGTTCAGGATTTTACTGAACTGAAATCTTTTTTGCTGTTGCTTTGACTTCCGGTTTTTTCGGAAGGTTTAATGTTAAAACACCATTAACATACTTTGTTTCAATGTTCTGAATATCTATATTTTCATCAATTGTAAAAAGAGCGTCTGAAAGTTGATATTTATATTTCCTTCGCAAATGCTTTTCATTATCTTCCCTGGTATCAGTAGTTCTCTTAGCCGAAACCGTTAATGTATTGTTATCAAGGCTAATCTTGAAATCCTCTTTTTCAAGGCCAGGAGCAATAACTTCTAATTGATAGCCATTTGCTGTTTCTTAACATTCACCGGCGCAAACCCGGTTACTGTTTAGAAATAACAAAATCATCTTTAAACATAGACGGCATACCAGTAAAAAAATGGTCTATCAAATTGTTAAAAGATTGTCTGCAGTTTGTTTTTGAATTTGTACTAATGTCATAGTTTTAAGTTTTTGAAGTTCTTCTTTTCAAAGCATATACCATTAGATGTATTAACTGGTTTGTTCTGCCACAGAGGCATCGCTTTTCTTCTTTCTGTGACATAATTTCTTAAAATCGTGGCTTAATATTATAATTTCCAGTTTGTTACCTTTGCGCAATAAATTCAAAATTTCAAAGTATGTATCCGAAAGAAATAGTACAACCCATGAAAGAAGAATTAACAGAAAATGGATTTAGTGAGTTACTAAGTAAGGAGGATGTAGAACAGCAATTAAAACAACAGGGAACAATATTAATAATGATAAATTCAGTTTGTGGTTGTTCTGCAGGTACAGCTCGTCCAGGTGTACTGCTGGCTGTAGCCAATGCGCAAAAAAAACCTGATCATTTAACTACCAGCTTTGCGGGTTTTGATATAGAAGCTGTGCAAACATTGCGCCGGCATTTAATGCCTTATCCTCCGTCATCTCCATCTATTGCCTTATTTAAAAATGGAGAACTGGTTCATTTTATTGAAAGGCATCAGATTGAAGGCAGACCTGCACAAATGATTGCAAATAATTTAGTTAATGCTTTTGAGCAGCATTGTAATTGATTAGGAAAGTTTAAAGTTATTTTGAAGCTTTAGAGAGGCATTCTTCTGAGCTACAATAAATGAGACTTTAAACTCAAATTTCTATATGTATCCCAACCTATACTACGCATTTAAAGATTTATTTAGTATAGATCTGCCGTTTCTCCGCTTTATTAACTCCTTTGGCTTTTTTGTAGCCATAGCTTTTCTTGTTGCAGCAGCATTACTGGCAAAAGAGCTAAAACGTAAAAGTAAACAGGGTTTATTACAACCCACTGAAGTTGAAGTTACTGTTGGACACCCGGCTACTATAACAGAACTCATATCGAACTTTTTACTTGGTTTTTTACTGGGATATAAAATACTTGCTCTTTTTTTTATGAGCTCTGAAGCCACACAAGATCCTCAGACCTTTATTTTTTCCAGCATGGGAAGCTGGCCTCTGGGCATTGGCTTAGGGTTAGTATTTGCTGGCTTAAAATGGTGGGAGAAACGCAAACAACAATTAGCAAAGCCGGAAAAAAGGGTTGTCCGTATATGGCCGCACGACAGGGTGGGTGAAATAACAATCATAGCCTTAATATTTGGCCTTTTAGGCGCCAAGCTGTTTGATATTTTTGAAAACTGGAGCGATTTTTTAAAACATCCTGCCTCTTATATTCTTTCACCTTCGGGCCTTACTTTCTATGGAGGGTTAATCTGCGCCGCACTCGCTATTATTTGGTATGCACGAAGGCACAAAATAACGGTAAGACATTTAGCAGATGCACTTGCTCCACCCCTGATGATAGCTTATGCTATAGGCAGAATTGGTTGCCAGGTTGCCGGTGATGGAGACTGGGGCACTGTAAACAATAATCCTAAGCCATTTTCCTGGATGCCGGATTGGCTTTGGGCTTATAATTATCCGCATAATGTGAATGAAGCAGGAGTTCCTATACCGGGCTGTTCGGAAGTTAAATACTGTATGCAATTACCAGAGGCTGTTTATCCAACCCCTTTATATGAAACAATTGTTTGCCTGTTCCTTTTTGGAGTATTATGGGCAGTAAGAAAACGGATCAGACCTTTTGGTGCTCTGTTTGCACTTTATTTAATCTTCAATGGCTTAGAAAGGTTTTTTATTGAAAAAATAAGGGTAAACAATAAGCTAAATTTTCTTGGCTTTCAACCCACCCAGGCAGAAGTGGTTTCAGTGGCATTAGTGTTAATAGGCATTGTACTCTGGATTTTCCTGAAAAGAAGAGAGGCTGCCAAATCAGCTTCTCGGAAAATTTAATTTAACTTCTGCCAATCTTCGCAAAACCTTTCCTCTCAAAGAGTTACTTCTTCCAAAAAACAGTAATGGCAGGCTTTAAACGTTCCTTAATCATCAAACAATTATGAGTTTTGGAGGTAGAAGATTATTTTTGCAGATAGTGCCCGGCAAATTAACTAAAAGTATTTGCAGCTAAATAACAACAATATTGGTCAAGTATTTGTTCACTATAACTATAAAGAATTTTTTTAAATTATGAGGCAACTTAAAATTGCTACCCAAATCACCAACAGGGATTCACAGGCAGTTGAAAAATACTTGCAGGAGATTTCCAAAATATCAATGATCACTCCCGAGGAAGAAACAACTCTTGCGCAACGCATTAAGATGGGAGATCAGAGAGCTTTGGATAAGCTGGTGCAGGCAAACTTACGTTTTGTGGTTTCGGTAGCTAAACAGTATCAACATCAGGGTTTATCATTAAGTGATTTAATCAATGAGGGAAATTTAGGGTTAATTAAAGCAGCACAGCGTTTTGATGAAACCAAAGGGTTTAAATTTATTTCTTACGCTGTGTGGTGGATCCGTCAGTCAATTTTACAGGCTTTAGCGGAGCAAGGGCGACTTGTACGTCTGCCGCAGAACAAAATTGGCACTTATAATAAAGCTAACAAAGCTTACATGGCTTTTGAACAAGAGCATGAAAGAGAGCCAAGTACGGAAGAATTAGCGGATATTCTGGAAATGAGTGAAACAGAGATAAATAATATCTTTCAAAGTAATACACGACACACTTCATTAGATGCCCCGGTACACGAAGCGGAAGATGTGGCTATGGGTGATCTGTTGGAAGGCAGTGATGATACAGACGAAGATGTAATGAAAGATTCATTAAGAAACGAAATCCGTCGTGTATTGAAGTCATTAAGCCCAAGGGAAGCAGAAATAGTAAATGCTTATTTTGGCTTAGATGGCGAAAACGGAACTACCATTGAGCAGATCGGTCAAAAATACGATCTGACAAAGGAAAGAATTCGCCAGATAAAAGAACGAGCCATCAAGCGTTTGCAAAAAGCCAGGTATAGTAATGCATTAAAAGCCTATCTGGGTTAAAAGTAGCAATTTGATGGGTTATTTTTTACAGCTTTGGTCATTGGCCAAGGCTGTTTTATTTTAATAAGCTCTGTGTATATCAGAAAGAAAACTTTGTTTCTTTTCTGGGAATGTTATTACCAAAGCCGGGCTCTACGGGCATACTTAATACAAAGCTGCGTGTTTCTTTCGGAGCTTCCATACCATACACTGTTGTACGATAAAACTCTCCTGGTTTAAGGGTACCCCACATGGCGTCGTATTGTTGCTGATGAATAGGACTAGGGTACGTATAAGTATACGCGGCCACAGCAGTAATTGATAAGTTAATATCTTTCCCGCTTTCATCTTTTACTTTTGCAGACAGTAAAATCTCACCCATTGCTATTGGTTCATTAGAGGTATTTCTAACTGACATATCCAAAACTACAAACTGGTGTCCCTCTTTTACCTTAAACATCCCCATTGCATCTTCTTTTGCAGCAAACGGAATAGCACGATGCACCTTAGCAGTGTATTTTTCTGTTTGTAAAGTTGCTACTGCTGGGCCATCTTCTGCTTTTGCGGCAACACTGTTTGATGCATCGGCTGGCGTGATAGCAGAACTAGTGATTTTTGAATTATTAGATGACTTACTGTTTTTATCATTATTGCAGGCAATAGAAACAATGAAGGAAAATAAAACAACAAAAGTTTTGTGGGTGTTAGAAGGGCGCATAAAAAAGATTTTTGTTAATGTAAAAACATTTTTTGTTTTGTCAAAATTCAGTAGTTAGCTGCCAGTTTTATAAATGTTTCGTGCAGGATAAGAACCTGAGGAATTACTAATTCTTGTTCATCATTTTCAATGATAAAATCGCATAGCTTCATTTTAATATCTTCATCTATTTGTTGTTGCATGCGATTCAAAATCTCTTCTTTAGGAACTTTATCTCTGTCTATAGCTCTTTTCATCCGCAGATGTTTTGGTGCCTGTACTCCAACTACATAATCAAGTTGTTGTACCGAGCCGCTTTCATACAACAAAGCTGCTTCTTTAATTACATAAGGCGTAGTTTGTTGTTCCATCCATTCCTCCGCATCTTTGATTGTTGGTGGATGAACAAGTTTATTAAGCAATTGTAACTTTTGGGGATCATTAAATACAATAGCTGCTAACCTGGAGTGGTTTACTTGCTCATGTGTATATACGTCTTCTCCAAAGTTTTTTTTTATATCTGCAATTAAATTTTTGTCTGATTGTAATAATCGTTTTGATGCAGCATCTGCATAGTATACTGGTATGCCTAATATTTCAAATATTTTGGCTACAGTTGTTTTGCCGGAACCAATACCTCCTGTAAGACCAATTTTCAACATCTCCATTTTGTTGAATTATTCAATGAGAAATGATGTATTTATAAAGATTGTTATCAGGTAAGTAAGAAGAATCTAATATAGAACGAAAACAAGACTTATTTGAAGCGATAGCCTTTTATTTTTTATCTGTTGTTGTAGCAACCGGCTTATTAATCTGCGCTGTCCACTCCATAGAAATGGCACTTTTTTCAATTTTCAAATAACTTCCCGGATTGATCTCCAGGCTTATTGTGCCATCCTCGTTTATTTTATTGATGTTGCCATGAATGCCTGCAATGGTAACCACTTTGTCGCCACGTTGTAAGTTATCAATAAAACTTTTTTGCATTTTAGCTTTTTTAGCCTGGGGCCTGATAAAGAATAGCCAGAAAACTACAATCATCAATCCCAAAAAAATAAATTGAAATCCGCCAAAACCCGGTTGTGCCTGAAGTAAGTATATATCCATTTTGTAAAATTATAATTCCATTATTTCGTTAAAATATTCACACTAAACGATAACTGATGATTGGTACTGCTTTTTGTATTGGTTGTTACATACAGATCTTTTCTTTGTGTGCCTTCGCGACCTTTGCTGTCAAATTTAGCTTTTATGGTGCCTTCACCACCCGGGGCAACTGGTTCTTCAGGCTTTTCAGCTACAGTACAACCGCAACTTGCAGAAACATTAGTAACAATTAAAGGCTTGTTACCATCATTTATAAATCGCCAGATTACTTCCACTACCTGTCCCTGCTGCACCTGGCCTAACTCCTGGTGGGTTGAGTCTATCCATTGAAGGCTGGTATAATTAGCAGAATCATCAATAGCATTGGTCGCATTGGTAAGTGCCCCAATGGACTTATCCTTAACACCGGGGGCTCTGCTTTTCAATCCATTTTCATTACAACCAGCAAAAATCACTATTGTAATCAGCAGGTATCGCATCATTGTAAACAAATTTTGCAGTGCAAATGTAAAAGAAATGGTCTAAGCTCTTCTAAAATCTGTTTTATACATTTTTCCCTGTTGTATCAGTTCCTTATGAATGTTATCCAAAATGCCATTTATAAATTGACCGCTTTGCTGCGTACTGTAATCCTTTGCAAGCTCTATGTATTCATTAATGGTAACCTTTGGGGGAATTGTTTGAAAATAAAGGAATTCAGCTACACCCATTTTCATCAGTATCATGTCCAGTGCAGCAATCCGTTCTGAATCCCAATTTTTTAATTTAGGAAAAATGAAAGTTTCCAGGTGTTCATCTTTATCTAAAACAGTGGTTAGCAGAGTTCGGGCAAACATCCATTTTTCACCACTGATGATCTCGTTGAAATTAAATGAGCCAGGTTTGTTCAGGTATCCTTTCACCAGTTGAATAATCATATCTCCATCATCATCCCAGTTACTGAAATTTTCCTCCAGGTTCGCAAGGAAAAGCTCATTCGGCAGCAACAGTTCCTGAAAAATAAAATTCATTACTTCACTTTCACTTTTTCTGTCCCGGGTTGCAACAGCCATGTATTTTTTATAAGCCGGTGTTTCTTTTAGTTGAATATAAAGTTTACGTATTAATTCCTTATCTGCACGGAGCTCTACTTTAGATTTATCAACGTATTCTTTAAAAGAAGATTCTTGTCTGATTTCCCAAAGAATTTCATTACCGGCAATTTTTGTATTTACCTGCAGATCTTCTTTTGTGGGTAAATGCTTACTATTGCGGATGTGCGCATCTGTTTCCGAATAAGCAGGTACTTCGGTTACGTAATATAAAAAATATATTAAAAGATCCCTCGTTTGATCAAAGTGCCTTTGTAATAACTTCACCTGTTCATTTTCTGCCTGGTCAGTGTCTTGTGTGCTTAACGTGTACAGAGTTTGCATCACCTTTACCCGTATATTTCTTCTGCTGATCATGTGGCAGGAACCGTTTAAGCTGACGAAGATAGCGAATAGAATATTTTGCAGGCAGGGTACAAAGTGGAATTGAATACTAGAAATTTTTATTAGAGGTAATACACCACAAACCCTAACTTTTACGAGGAAAAGCATTTTAGTTTTCTAAAATAGAAAGGATGATTTATTTGGTGAGAAACTGGAACAATTTTATAACATCAGCTTCCTTATTAAACTGAATGTTGTTTTCATTTAGCCAGGCCTGCAATTGTTTTTTGAATTTTGGAAACCTTTTCATCAGCGATTGCTTAGTAAGCGGAATAAAATAATTGTACTTATCTCCAAGGTAATAGACTGAATCTCTTACTAAAGTCATATTTACCCGAGCTTTGAGATCAATTGTGTGAGTACCTGTATTAATTCGGGTAATACTTTGCGATGCAGAAGGCATGGCCTGATCATAGGCATCTACCTTTTCTTGCTTCGCTATTTGTAAACCTTGAGCTTTTTGCCAGTTTCACGCCTTTGTTAATGGTAATTAGTTTTAAATAATCATTCTGAAAATAAAATGTGTCACTGCCAATTGAAATTAGCTGTATAGAATTTTCATTTGCAAGGGAAAGCGTATCTCCGTTAGGATTAAGGAACTGCATTTCCCAAACAAGTTGATTGTAATTCAATTGTCCGGTACTTACTTGTCCATCCTTAAAATAAACAGTTCCCTGCTTAAAATCCGGATATGAATAAATATCTTTTTTGGTTAATACACTTTCAATTGCCTGATCAGCTTTAATAAAGTAAATATTTTTGCTTTGTGACCAGCATTATAAAAACCATCAGGGTAAGAGAACAGATAATCAGGGTAAGTTTCATACACCAATTTTTATATCTGGAAAGTTAGCAAAATGACTAAGCCAATATACCTTTTAACAATCCGGTATGAAAAAATGACATCAAAGCAAGCTCATGATTTCAAAATTAGGCAGCGCTATGTCATGAACTTATACTGATACTGTAATTTTTTCCGTTTCTGCCTCTATGGCACAATAATAGCCTACATTTGCCCGCCTGATAGTTCAGGCAGAACCTGAATTTTTTTCATAAACTAAAAATTTAATTTTTGTATGGACAACAAAATCAATGTTACCCCTTTACACGACAGGGTAATCGTGAGACCGGCTGCAGCAGAAGAAAAAACTGCCGGTGGTATTATTATTCCGGACACAGCTAAAGAAAAACCACAAAAAGGGATTGTAATAGCTGCAGGGCCTGGTAAAAAAGATGAGCCTGTAACTGTAAAAGAAGGCGACACTGTTTTATATGGCAAATATGCCGGAACAGAAATTTCTATAGAAGGCGAAGACCTTCTGATTATGAGAGAAAGCGATATATTGGCAATTGTCTAATTGTCAATTAAGAAAACAAATTATTCATTACAATTAAAAATTGACAATAATCATGGCTAAACAATTGTTTTTTGAAACCGATGCCCGCAATAAAATGAAAAAGGGCGTTGATATACTGGCTAACGCAGTAAAAGTAACGTTAGGTCCAAAGGGACGTAACGTAGTGCTTGAAAAAAAATTTGGTTCTCCATCAATTACTAAAGATGGCGTTACAGTTGCAAAAGAAATAGAGCTGGAAGATCCTATTGAAAATATGGGTGCCCAAATGTTGAAAGAGGTTGCGAGCAAAACTTCAGATGTGGCAGGTGATGGTACAACTACTGCAACTGTTTTGGCTCAATCTATTATAACCGAGGGATTGAAAAATGTAGCTGCCGGTGCTAATCCTATGGATTTAAAACGTGGTATAGAAAAAGCAGTAAGGGCTGTTGTTGAACATCTCCGTTCACAATCACAGGAAGTAGGTGATGATAATCAGAAAATAGAACAAATTGCCACCATTTCTGCAAACAACGATTATACAATAGGCAAATTGATTGCTGAAGCGATGGGCAAAGTTTCTAAAGATGGTGTTATTACAATTGAGGAAGCAAAAGGTATTGAAACTGGTATTGAGGTCGTAGAAGGTATGCAGTTCGATCGCGGTTACATTTCTCCCTATTTTGTAACCAACAGCGAAAAGATGCAAACGGAGCTGGAAACCCCCTACATTCTTATCTATGACAAAAAGATAAGCAGTATGAAGGATATCCTGCATATACTGGAAAAAGTAGCGCAGCAAGGTGCTCCGTTATTAATAATTGCTGAAGACCTTGAAGGCGAAGCGTTGGCAACCCTTGTTGTTAATAAATTACGTGGCACATTACGTGTAGCTGCAGTAAAGGCTCCCGGTTTTGGTGACAGAAGGAAAGAAATGTTACAGGATTTGGCGATTCTTACAAAAGGACTGGTTATTAGTGAAGAGCAGGGATATAAGCTTGAGAACGCTGATCTTACCTACCTTGGCAAATGCGAAAGAGTAGTTATTGATAAAGACAACACAACTATTGTTGGAGGAAAAGGGGAAAAGGAAGATATTACAGGGAGGATCAATCAAATCAAATCTCAAATCGAGTCTACTACTTCAGATTATGACAAAGAAAAATTGCAGGAACGTCTTGCTAAATTAAGCGGTGGTGTTGCAGTGTTAAATGTTGGTGCTGCTACGGAAGTAGAAATGAAGGAGAAGAAAGATAGGGTGGATGATGCGTTACATGCTACAAGGGCAGCAATAGAAGAAGGTATTGTTCCTGGTGGTGGTGTGGCTTACGTTCGTTCGATAGACGCTTTAGGAAATGTTGAAACTTTGAACAATGATGAAGCAACCGGAGTTCAGATTGTACGCAGAGCTTTGGAAGAACCACTTCGCCAGATTGTTGAAAACTGTGGAATTGAAGGCAGCGTTGTGGTTAACAAAGTAAAAGAAGGCCAGGGGGATTTTGGCTTTAATGCAAGAACTGAAAATTATGAGAATTTAATTGGTGCAGGTGTAATAGATCCAACAAAAGTAGCCCGGATTGCATTGGAAAACGCAGCTTCAATTGCAGGTATGTTGTTAACTACTGAATGTGTGGTTGCTGACAAACCTAAGAAAGAAGAGTCTCATATGCATGCTGGCGGTGGTGCTCCTGGAATGGGCGGAATGGATTATTAATCAATTAGCTGAACAAGCAATTCTGTATAGCCTCTCCATCCTGAGCTTGTCGAAGGATGGTGAGGCTTTTTTTATTCATTAGCTGTCATGAAATAACCTACCAACAATATTTACCTCTCTTTTATTATCTTTCTGCATGAATTTTTCCATTGATGCAGATATAGCCAGAGCAAAAACCCTGGATACACGATTTTATACAGATCACAATTGTTTCGAACTTTCTAAAGAAAAAATATTCGCAAACACATGGCAATTCATCGGCAGTACTTCCATTATACAGGAGCCGGGGCAATGTTATCCATTTATATTTTTAAAAAATTTCATTGATGAACCTCTGCTATTAACAAGAAATAATACCAATGAAATCTATTGTCTTTCTAATGTATGTACCCACAGGGGAAATATTTTAATAGATGAATCCTGTAAAACACGAAACCTTCGTTGCAGGTATCACGGCCGCTTATTTAATTTAGATGGAACATTGCATTCGATGCCGGAATTTAAGGAAGTACAAAATTTTCCTTCCCCAGATGATGATTTGCACCAGCTTGAGCTATTTCAATGGCAGCAGTTGCTCTTCACTTCCCTTCAGCCGGATTTTCCTGCAAATAACTTTTTCGCGGACATGTTGCATCGTATTGATTGGATGCCGCTGGATGAATTTGTCTTTCGTCTGGAATTGTCAAAAGAATATGTTGTAAATGCTCATTGGGCTTTGTATTGCGAAAATTACCTGGAAGGCTTTCATATTCCCTTTGTACATGCAGACTTAAATGCTATCATAAACTATGGTGAATATACCACTGAATTATTTCGCTATTCCAACCTGCAAACCGGGGTTGCTAAAAAAAATCAAAATTGTTTTGACGTTCCACCCACATCCCATGACTATGGGAAAAATATAGCAGCTTATTATTTCTGGATTTTCCCAAACCTGATGTTTAATTTTTATCCCTGGGGTTTATCCATAAACGTTGTGAAGCCGGTATCAATAAATAAAACAAAAATTAATTTTTATAATTATGTATGGAAGGAGGAATTGCGCAACACAGGTGCAGGAAACGATTTAGACAAAGTGGAAATGGAAGATGAGGAGGTTGTTGAAAGTGTGCAAAGAGGAATTAAGTCCAGGTTTTACCACCATGGGCGTTATTCTGTTACAAGAGAGAAAGGTATTCATCATTTTCACAGGTTAATATCAGATTTTATGAATTGATCTTCATGCGGAGTATAACAACACCTTCCAAACTTTCTCCAACGATTGGTTTTTTGTCAGCTACCTGTATAGTAATAGGAACGATCATCGGTTCCGGAGTTTTTATGAAACCAGCTTCAATGGCAGCGCAGTTAGGATCACCGCTATGGTTAACTGCTGTATGGATCATTGCAGGCGTTTTTTCTTTACTTGGAGCATTGATTTTTGCGGAGTTAGGAGCAATGATTCCGGAGTCCGGTGGAATGTATGTTTACTTCCGCTACATGTTTGGAAAATTTGTTGCTTTTTTATATGGCTGGGCATGTCTTGCCGTTATTAATACTGCTGCAGTTGCAGCAATTGCATTTATTTGTGCAAGCTATTCAGATTATTTTCTTCACCTGCCCAGGCTACCTGCAACAACTGAACAATCGCTGATCTGGCACATTCCATTTTTGGGCAACTTGTATCCTTTGCAAAATATTGGTGTAAAGCTCCTAACAATGATGTTGGTGATAGGTCTTACGTTTTTAAATTACTTAAGTGTTCGTGCAGGCAGTGCATTTCAAGTTATTTCAACAATAGTGAAAATATTGGTAATAGCGGCATTGGTGTTTGGAATAACTTTTTCCGGTAATGGGTCGCTGCAAAATTTTACCCATGCGGAGCAACCAATACACGGATGGAATTTGTTGAGCGGAATAGTCATTTCGTTGACAGGTGCTTTTTTTGCTTATGATGGCTGGATTAATGTAACTTTTGTTGCAAGTGAAATTAAACAACCAGAGAAAAATATTCCTAAGAGTCTTTTTCTTGGTGTGCTTGTATGTATTATAGTATACGTGTGTGTGAATCAGGCTTATTTATATACATTACCTGTAGAACAAATGGCTGCCTCAAAGCTTGTTGCTGCTGATGCTATGTCTGTTGCACGGGGGAATGCAGGCGGAGCTATTATAGCAGCTTTTATTGTTGTGTGTACATTAGGAGCTGTCAATGGAAACATAATGACAGTGGTTAGGGTTACCTACGCAATGGGGAAAGACAAAGTTATTTTTCCCTGGACCGGTAAGGAGCATAAGCGCTTCCGTACACCAGGCAACGCTTTATGGCTGCATGCCATCTGGACTATATTTTTCATTATCAGCGGCTCGTTTGATATGCTTGCAGATATGTTTGTTTTTATGACGTGGGTTGCGTACCTAATGGGAGCGATTGGGATTTTTGTTTTGCGAAAAAAATTGCCGCATCAGCCAAGGCCATATAGAGTCTGGGGATTCCCGTGGGTGCCTATAGTATTCATTTTTTTTTCTGCTTTTTATCTGATCACTTCTGTTTGGAATGATGTTTACAACTATGCATCAGGCAAAGCACCTTTTATTAATTCTTTGTTTGGCATAGCATTAACTGCACTGGGTATTCCGTTTTACTTGTATTACAAAAATAAATACAAAAACAAATACAAAGGATATACTTCTGAAAGGTAAACTTCAACATCAACCTCAACAATCAAACATGATACATCTAATATCTGATTAGCTAAAACTTCCACCTCACAAATGCCTCCATAGCTGCATATTGTGTCAGGCCAAGCTTTGCATATAAGTTGGCTGTATACGAATTCCTTTCTTCTGCCCGTTGCCAGAATTCCCGGGTATCCGTTCCCTGGAACGGCACCATATCTTTTTGACTCTGATGTATAAAAATGCCATGTCTTTTTTTCATTACCTGGTCAGGGCTCATAGGTATAGCCATTTCAATTTCTTCTATATTCCACTCCTCCCACGCACCTTTATACAACCACAACCAACAGTCGTTGATCCACCCATCACCATCGTTCCTTATCCTGGCAAGCGCTTGCAGCACTACATCCAGGCAAACCTTATGCGTTCCATGAGGGTCAGCCAGGTCGCCTGCGCAAAAAACCTGGTGAGGTTTTATTTGCCGTAAAATATCAACGGTAATATTTATGTCTTCTTCCCCCATTGGTTTTTTTTCTATTGTGCCGGTTTCGTAAAATGGTAAATCGAGAAAGTGTGCATCTTCTTCTTTTATTCCTACGTAGCGGCACGTTGCTTTAGCTTCACATCTGCGTATCAATCCTTTAATAGACCTTATCTGTTCTGTGTCTCTGTAAGTAGATCTTTTTCTTGAAAGGTAATTACGCACCTCTTTTTGAATTGCTTCAGACTTATCATTATTGATACCTGCTATTTCTTCAAATCCTACTGCAAAATCCAAAAAGCGAGTTACAAATTCATCAGTAACAGCAATATTGCCGGAGGTTTGATAAGCTACATGCATGTTATGTCCCTGATCATGCAAACGCTGAAAAGTCCCGCCCATGCTGATAATATCATCATCGGGGTGAGGAGAAAAGATGAGGACTTTTTTCGGATATGGAGTAGAACGCTCAGGATGTGTTGGAAGCACCACGTTGGGTTTTCCTCCGGGCCATCCGGTGATAGAATCCCTCAGCATATAATACACCTGTAAATTTATTTCATAGGGATCGCCCTTCTCTACCAACAGATCACCTAAGCCATACTCATTATAATGATTGATTGTTAATGAAAGTATAGGCTTATCAAATTTTAATGACATATTCACTACAGCTTTTTTTATCATTTGCGGGGTCCATTCAATATCGCCGGTAAGCCACGGACTTTTGTTGCGTGTAAGTTCCGCAGCAGCAGCATCGTCTAATACAAAAAGGCAATTCGCATGTTGTTGCAGTAAACTAGCAGGTACCTGTTCGGTCATGCTGCCCTCTACGGCCTTTTTTACAACAGTAGCTTTTGCAGGACCCCATGCAAGCAGTATTATTTTTTTTGCTTTTAGTATGGTATTAATGCCAACGGTAAGTGCCAAACGCGGAACATGTGAAATGTTTGGGAAGTCGTACACATTAGCAAGTCGGGTAGAGTTTTCTAAATTAATTAAACGTGTTTTGGAATAAATGCTGGAACCAGGTTCATTAAAACCAATGTGCCCGTTATTACCAATACCTAATATTTGAAGATCTATACCTCCTGCCTGTCGGATTTTTTGTTCGTACTCAAGGCAATGATTTTTTATTTCTTCTTTTGGCAGTTCGCCGTTGGGTATATAGATATTGGCAGGGTCTATATCAATATGGTTAAAAAGCAGGCGGTGCATGTAATTGTAATAACTCTGCAGCGCATCTTTTTCAATAGGGTAGTACTCATCTAAATTAAAAGTGATCACATTTTTAAAACTTAAACCTTCGTTTTTGTGCAGGCGCACTAACTCGCTGTATAATGTTTTTGGTGTAGTGCCGGTTGCCAGGCCTAAGACACAATTTTCATTTTTGGCTTGTTTGGTTTTAATCAGGCTTGCAATTTCATTGGCAGTATAAGCGGAGCCATCTTTCAGATCAGGAAAAATCTTTACAGGAATTCGTTCAAAAGCATCAATCAGCGTAAACTCTTTTAACTGCTCAGCCATATTTTGGTTTTGGAAGCTTTAAAGATAATAAAATGTATTGCTGAAGTAAGTGATTATTGTGTTACCGGCTGTGGGAATTTCCGTTTGTTCCTTTTTCAAACCAAATACGGGAAGTCAACCTCCAACTGTCTTCATTATTGTCTACAATTGTTTTGCCATTCACTGTTAGTTTATACATGCTACATGTAAAAGCAGTGTCAGCAGTAAATAGTGTTACAACAATTGTCAGTAATAACTTTTGTAAATTATTTTTTGCCCTTCTCATATTGACCTTTTAAAAACAAAAGCTGAGACTAAAGAAACCTTGTTATGGTTTGACTTATTTTGGCAACTCTTTTTCAAAACATAAACTATTTTCAATTCCAGCATACTGTCCGTAGTTTGGAATAAGTGTGTAACCATTTTTTTCGTAAAGCACTATTGCTTCTGGTTGTCTCTTTCCAGTTTCTAATATGCACTTTTCGTAAGACAATTCAGTTGCCCATTTCTCTAATTCATTCAAAACTTTGGAGCCGATTCCTTTTCCCCTGCTATCAGGTAAGGTGTACATGCGTTTGATTTCCATAGTGGTTGGGGTGTATTCTTTTATTGCACCGCAACCTATTGGTTTGCCATTTTCGTAAGCAACAACTACGTATTTAATTTTATCAACTTTATTGAATTGGGCGTAAAATGAATGATCCTCTCCATCTCTTTGGGCTAAATCAACGTCAAGGTATTTTATTAGCCTAATAAAGTCTTGATTGTCTGAACCTGTTCTTATTATTTCAATCATATACAGTTTGGGAAAGTACAGATTCAAATTCCATGTAATATAAAAAGCCCCAACTGCTATAATTGGTGACAGTAATCACCTGTTCCAGGCCTGTATATAAACGAAGCTGGTTTCACCCCGGACACTTTATCTGGAGACAAATAGAAATAGGAATTTCATGCAAACTAAAGCTTAATGTTATTCACCTTGCTTCACTTTCAAAACATAGGCTGGCACTAAACCATGAGCTTCTTTATGGGCTGTTTTTACTGCATTAGAGTCAGGTGCTTCTGACAAACACATAATCACTCCTTTTTTTTCATCAACCCAATAATTGATGAAGTTGACACCGTGCTTATTTTGTACAGCCAAATCTTTATCATGTGCACCGGCTACATCTTTCGCCGTTACTTTGCCTGCTCCCATTTGATGAACATCGATAAACATTTGCTTATTACCGGCCACAGCTGCTTCGGGCCCGTCAGTAACTTCATAAACTACTGAAGGCACTAAGCCATGTGCTTCTTTGTGGGTAGTTTTTACAGATTCTGCATCTTTTGCCTGAGATAAACAATACACTTTACCTTTTTGCTCATCTACCCAAAATTTAATGAAGTTGACGCCATACTTTCCCTGGGTTGCAAGGTCTTTTTCATGTGCTCCTTCTACATCTTTAAAAGTTACTTTACCGGGTTCCAGATCATGAACATCAATAAAATATGCCTGATGTTCACCGGTATCGGCTATAGTTGTTGTTGCAGTGTCAGCTGATTTTTCTTTATTGTCACTGCATGAAAAGATTGAAAAAGAAATAAATGTGAATAAGAAAAGCAGAAGTTTCATGGCTTTGTATTTTTAAAGTGAATAAATAAACGAGCAGGATATAAAGCTACAAGATAGGGTTTTTTTGAAATCTGAATTTACATATCAGTGCGATAGCAGTAGCAAAAATCAAATTTAAGAGTGTCGGTTTATTTTTCCTGGCATATTTAATTGCCGCCCTTGTTAATTAAATTCAACACAAAAACGTAGGTAATTTTCTCAATTCACCTCAATCTCATCCGCAAATAACCACCCCTTGTTGCCTGCACCCGGCTTGCCATCTGGTATTTCACCAAAATTTTTCACTGCCACTTTTAGGTAGCGTTTTGTAGTTACCGGGAACTGTACTTTCATCAACCCATTGTTGCCTGTAGTTTTGGAAAACTCCGTGGTGCGGCCAATTGAAGTATATTTTTTTCCATCAGACGATGCAAACACTTCTACAGAAGATGGCCTGTAGATCCAGCTGCCTTCCTGGTTTAATGTATGTACAATTACATTACTTATTTTTTGCGGTGTACCTAAATCAATAACAGCTTCCATATCGCCGCCGTTGTATCCAAGAAATTCTCTTCCGCGGGATAAGCCGGTAGAATTATGCACACCATTCACCAGGGTAAAGGCGCCATCACCGGGGTAATTTTTTGAAGGTTCTTCTTTCACCGTGATCTTTTTACCGGTGGCTTTATTAAAATTCAATTTAATGGTAACAGAGTCTAACATTTTATTGTCCCTATAGTACAGCCCGGTAATTTCTGCCGGCTCATTAATTACAATTGGTGTTGTATAATTCCTAGCAAAATGTTTTCCGGCAACACCATACAACAGCTTCCCGGATTTATCTTTTGTTTCGAATTTTACATTTAACCCTTTGTATCCCTTTGATGGCAGTATGCTTGTTTTGATATCATAATAGGCACGGCTGTAATTAGCCTTCCATAGATCGTAACGGTTAAATTGTGTGGTCAGCCTGTTTTCAAAGTTATCCCAGTTTCTTTTCTCTTTCAGGCTCCACAATACTTCACTTAGAGCACTCATCCGGGGGAAGATCATATACTCCACTTTGGAAGGATATTTCATGTATTCTGTCCACACGTTTCCCTGTGCCCCTAAAACATACTTTGAAAACTCCGTACTTAGTTCCTGTGGTACCGGCTGGTAACTGTAAACTTTTTCAACCGGCGTAAATCCTCCGAAAACAATAGAATCTTCATTTGTGCTTTGCGTATGATCAAAGTAGCAATGTGTGCCGGGAGTCATAACTACATCATGCTTTTCTTTTGCCGCTTCAATCCCCCCTTTTTCTCCGCGCCAGCTCATTACCACTGCATTTGGAGCCAGTCCACCTTCCAGTATTTCGTCCCAGCCAATAAGTGTTCTGCCTTTACTGTTCAAATATTTTTCCATCCGCTGTATAAAATAACTCTGCAATTCATGTTCATCTTTTAAACCTTCTGCTTTAAT
Source organism: Chitinophagaceae bacterium (assembly GCA_046262255.1). Classification (GTDB taxonomy): domain Bacteria; phylum Bacteroidota; class Bacteroidia; order Chitinophagales; family Chitinophagaceae; genus Flavisolibacter. The sequence goes on along the minus strand of JBHENB010000013.1, from coordinate 1,355 downwards.
TCTTGTCTGGCATTTAGGACATTTTTTCCAGTGTGTTTTCGGGCATTCATCACCACCTACATGAATATATTTGGATGGGAATAATTGCAGCACCTCATCCATTACACCTTCCAAAAATGTAAATACAGAATCGTTACCTGCACAATAAACATCTTCAAATATGCCCCATGTTTCCTGCACTTTTTTTCCGCCGGAATTTTTACTGATCTCTGAAGGTTTTGTTGGTATTACCGTTTCTTTACCAGGAAAGCAACTTAAGAAAGGGTAGGAGGCTATTGCTGCAGAAGAGTGCCCGGGCATTTCAATTTCAGGAACAACAGTAATATGGCGGTCTGCTGCATATTGAACAATATCTCTAATCTCATCTTGTGTATAATATCCACCGTAACGAATATTATCGTTGGCTGTGCCGGGGTAGCGACCAACAATCGTCCCATTTCTGTAAGCTCCTACTTCTGTAAGTCTTGGATATTTTTTTATTTCTATTCTCCAACCCTGGTCTTCCGTTAAATGCCAGTGGAAATAGTTCATTTTATGCAATGCTAGATAATCAATATATTTTTTCACAAAAGAAACGGGAAAGAAATGCCGGCTAACATCCAGGTGCATTCCGCGATATGCAAACTGCGGTTGATCCCGAATAGTAACAAAGGGAATTTGGAATTTATTCGTAGAACCCCTTTTAAAGGAATCTGCAATTTGAGATTTAGAATCAGGAACAGGTAATAACTGTATAAGGGTTTGCAAGCCATAAAAGGTTCCTGTATGAGAGTTTCCATCAATAGTTACTCCATCTTCAGATACACGCAAAGTATAACCATGTTGTAGCGGATCGGTAGTAGATGAGCGGGTATTTAGCCGAATATAATTTTTGCCTTCCTGCTTGTCCACATCTAACCGAATACCATAAAATTGCTGTAAATAACTATTCAGATAATCTGCTGCTTTTTTGTCTTCTGCGCTGCGTGTGGCAAAAATCGTTTCGTCACTTAAAATAAATTTACCTGTTCCCAATACTACTTCAGCCGGTTGGGGAATAATGCTGATTACCTGTTTTTGTTGCGCTAATGCAAATGGGCTAATTAATATGAACGCTATTAATATTTTCATGTTACTTTATTACTGGTAAAATTATACTTGAGGGGTATTGAGTGCTATGGTAGATTTTAATATCAGTTTTTTGAAAGTCTTTATCTGCCGCCTGGTAAATGTTCATAAACCTCTGAGGGTTGCGATCTACCAAGGGAAACCAACTGCTTTGTATCTGCACCATCATGCGGTGACCTTTTTTGAATGTATGGGCCACATCAGGTAAATAGAATTTAACCCGCTCCACTTTGCCGGGAGTAAAAGGT
>JBHENB010000012.1:57233-57480 GCA_046262255.1 Chitinophagaceae bacterium | reverse complement strand
TGCAGGTTCTGTTTTTACATGTTTACGGATCATGTTAAATCCCATTTCCTTCGTTTTTTCTATATCAAACCTTAATGCTTCATCCGTCGGTGCCGTGTATAAACCATCCGGCCACCACCCTTGATCCAAAGGACCATATTGAAAAACAAATTTGTTATTTAGTAACATGCGTTGCGTACCGGCAGCATCAGGAGCCATAGAAATTTTTCGCATACCGAAATAGCTCTTCACTTCATCAATCACTTTA
>JBHENB010000012.1:0-57114 GCA_046262255.1 Chitinophagaceae bacterium | reverse complement strand
GTCTGCCAGATGCCTGTGACCGGTGTGTACCAGATGCTACGGGGATTCTTTACCTGCTTGCCACGTGGCTGCGGACCATCATCTGTTGGATCCCACACCCGAACATGTACCTCCTGCTGACCTCCTGCTTTTAAATAACGGGTTACATCCATTGTAAACGGATCGTATCCTCCCTGATGCGATCCGGCTAACTGCCCATTCATAAATACATCACACTGCCAGTCCACCGCTCCAAAATGCAGTAATGCTTTTTTATCTCCGAAATCAGAAGGAATTGTAATCGTTCTCCTGTACCATAGCACACTATCTTTCCCAACGGTCTTATTCACTCCCGATAGTGCTGATTCAACAGCAAACGGCACCAAAATTTTTCCTTCAAAAAATTCAGGTGTTTTCTTATCCTTTGGTTGAATTGCATAATCCCATTGCCCATTTAAGCTAAACCAATTGTTAGTTCTCACCATTTGCGGCCGCGGATATTCAGGATGAGGATTAGCAGTGCTAACTCTTTTTGCCCAGGGAGTTTTAATTCTGTTAGTTGTAACTATGTTAGGTTGTGCAACAAGAGAGGCATTTATGTAAAGTATTAAGATGAATGATAGTACATGTTTCATTTATGCCTTTAATTATAAAATCTAATATAATGTCAATTACTAACAACTTTCACATCGGTTATTTTCCCTGGCAACCAAACCTGCATTTGTCCTTTACCCCTATTTGCCCAGGAGTAATAAGGAATAGCTGTAATTTTTTTGTTCACTGTTTCCACACTTGTGCCATCAGCAGATGGTATTATAACTTGTGCTTCTGTTTTCACAATCACAACCCCTCCCAATAACTCCGGCTTATATTCTGTTGTGAATATTTGCTTATCAGGTAAAATGATATTCATTGCTTTTCCATCATTATCTGCACCCTCCACACAATAAATCAACGGTCCTCTCTGTAGGGCAACACGATTACGATTTTCCTTGACACTGTCAATGGCTGCTATCCGTTGTACGTCCATAGGTAACATAAGTTTTACCACATCTCCTTTTTGCCATTCTCTATTAACAATAGCGTAACCATTTTTTAATTGATAAGCAAAGGGTTTTCCATTTACAGAAACAATAACTGAATTTTTTGTTGGATGAAGGTAATAATATGTATTCCCCGGTACTGGTACATTTTCCGCCCATCCGGGAATACGAACAGCCAATTGATAGTTCATTTTCCTGTCCGGATCGAAGAAAATTTTTACTATACCATCCCATGGATAATTTGTTTCCTGTTTGATGGTAATCATATTTTCTTTTAGTGGAATAGTTGTAGTACTGCCAACAAATAAATTAACCCAAACAGCATTATCTGATTTGGCGTAAATATAATTTCCTAATGATGCAACAAGACGTGCAATGTTAGATGGACAACAGGCTGTACCAAACCACTCCCTGCGTGTATGAGTACCGTTTGAGGCTAACGGATTGCCATAGAAAAATCTGTCGCCGCTTAAGGATAATCCATCCAGTGCACCATTATACAGACTTCTTTCCAGTACATCAACATATTTACTTTCACCTGTGAGTAAATTCATCCGATGATTCCAGAAAACCATTCCAACAGAGGCGCAGGTTTCGCAATAAGCATTTTCATTTGGCAGGTCATAATCAACAGTAAAACCTTCATTACTGCCTGATGAGCCAATACCCCCGGTAATGTACATGTTTCGATACACCACATCTTCCCAAACAGTTTTCATTGCAGCCATGTAACTGTTATCATTAGTAGCAGCAGCTACATCTGCAACTCCTGTATATAAATACATTGCTCTTACTGCGTGACCCGAAATTTCTTTTTGATCTTTCACCGGCACTTTATCCTGTGCATATTCCGGCTGTTTCCACTGGTCCCAAATAACTCCTTTGCCGTAACCACGACCTCGTTGCTCCAGAAACCATTTTGAAAGATCAAGATACTTTTTGTTTGTTGTTAGTTTATACAACTTCACCAGTGCCAGTTCAATTTCCTGATGACCTGTAACCCAGTTACGGTTTTGCAACCGGAAGGTGGAATCAATATGATTGGCAAACCGTATGGCTACATCCAATAATTTTCGCTTCCTGGTGGTGTTGTAATAAGCAACTGCTGCTTCTATCAAATGCCCTGCATTGTAATCTTCATGCTTTTCCATGTCCGTCCAGCGGTTATCCAATCCCGTTAGAGTGTAATAAGTATTCAGATAGCCATCAGGTAATTGTGCGGCAGCTATTTTTTCTATCCATTCATCCGCTTTTTTTTCCAGCTTTCTATCCGGATTATTTTTCAAAGAATAAGCAATTGCTTCCAGTGCTTTATACACATCGGAATCATCATAATAAATTCCTTCATGCTTCTCGCGTTTTTTTCTTGCCACCTTTTCAAAATTGCGGATGCGGGGAGTTTTTACTTCTGTTTGCTCTATACACACCGGAATAGTAACAGTGCTTACTTTATCAATTCGTGGCTTCCAAAAGTTATCGTGGATGTGGACTTGTGAGAAGTTAACAGGTTGAATTCTTTGAAACTTTTGTGCTACCAGGATTTGCGGTATAAAGAAAAAAACGACTAGTGAAGTGCATGTTTTCATTTAGTAAAGGGAGAATGCAACTCTCTGTTTAATGTGCCATTAAACTTAAGAAAAAATACTAAACAGACAAGGTTAACCGCGTAAAAAATTAAGGTTTTGTATCACCATCATGTTCCAAAATTTCATCCGTTGCATCCTGCCTGAAGGATAAAGCAATCATCAGTACACCAAACAAAATAAACACAATACCGCAACCCCTATTAATAGTTTGTGCGGACTCATCAGTAGCAACAAAACTGTAAACCAGTATTAACAAGCCTACAATGGAAAAGAATGCTCCAATAACAAAACGCAGATCGAATAATTTATCGCTCATAAAAAAATTTTAGTAGAAAATAATATTTAAAATAAGGGTAACAACCAATACCAGGATACCCAGCCATAGAGGATTCTTGTACCACACTTTTGCTTTATCCCTCTGGCGGGGCGTTAAACTGTACACCAAGCCCGTTAACTCTTCCTCCGGTTTTCGTTTAGTAACCAGGCTGACAAGCACAGTAACAATAAAGCAAATAATAAATGCTATCCCGGCAATATTAAAAGCATGGCTTGTACCGGAATAGTATTCATGAATATTTGCTATCCAACCACCTTTACCTTCTGCTGTAGTTAATCCATGTGTAATGGCTGCCCCTGAGGTGCCGGAAACTAATCCCCAGAATGCGCCATTCGCAGTTGTCTTCTTCCAAAACATTCCCAGAAAGAAAGTTGCAAACAGTGGCGCATTTACAAAGCTGAACACAAGTTGCAAAAGATCCATAATGCTATTGAATCCTCTTGCCACATAAGCTGTTGCAACTGAAATCAAAATACCAACAACGGTAGTAGCCCTGCCGACGTTTAAATAATGGTTATCCGAAGCATTTTGTTTAATGTGCGATTGATAAATATCATATGTCCATACCGTATTAAATGCTGTTACATTACCTGCCATGCCGGACATGAAGGACGCAATTAATGCCGTAATGCCAACACCAAGAATACCACTTGGATAAAGTTTTTGCAACAGCAACGGCAATGTCATATTATAATTTGGATCTCCATTCGGAGTTTTGGGAAGATCAAATCCAGAAAATTGACTTTGGAGTGCCAGTAAGATTATACCGGGAAGAATAACAATTGCAGGCATTAATATTTTTGGTACGGCTGCAATTATTGGAGTACGCCGTGCTTCGTTCAAATTCCTAGAAATCATTGCCCGTTGCACTACAAGAAAATCGGTACACCAATATCCAAAGGCTAAAACAAACCCCAAACCAAACACAAGGCTAAATGCATCAACGCCCATTGGATTATTACCAGCACTATCCATGCCTTTCCATAAGTGCATTTTAGCATTATCTACATTCTGCATAATGCCTTCCCATCCACCTGCTTGTTGCAGTCCAATATAAACCAGTGGTGCAATGCCTAATACAATTAAGAAAAACTGAAGCACTTCATTATAAACTGCGCTTGTTAATCCCCCCAGGAAAATATACACAAGCACAATACCTGCCGCCAGCCAGATAGAGACATTGAAGTCCCAACCCAGGGTGATCTCCATCAATAACGCAAGTGCATATAATGAAACACCGGAAGAAAAAACAGTCATTGCAGCAAAGCTCAGGGCATTAAATGTTCTTGTTTTTTCATCAAAGCGAAGCTTTAAATATTCCGGTACACTGCGGGCCTTGCTACCATAATAAAAAGGCATCATATAAATACCAAGGAACACCATAGCCAATGCTGCGCCTAACCAGTAAAAGTGGGCAGTGTATAAGCCATACTTAGCACCGCTGGCTGCCATACCAAGCACTTCCTGTGCACCGAGGTTAGCAGAAATAAATGCAAGAGAAGTAATCCACAACGGGATGCTGCGGTTACTCATCAAAAAATCATTTCCTGTTTTTATTCTTCTTTTTATAAGAAAACCAATCCCTATAACAAACAGGAAATAAATGGCAATAATGGCATAATCTACGAGTTGGAGGTTCATGTGTTGGTTTTAGTTTGTTGAACTGATTTGATGATATCTTTTGTAATTATCTGTTCTCCATGATAAACCGGTCAAATACTGCCGCTTGAGTGGCATCTCCTTTTGCAACCAATCCTACACGTACGGCTCTATCCCATGGTGGAAGATACGCTCCGTCAATAGGTTTCACATTCAACACAGAAAATTCTTTTCCATTCCCGCTATAAGAGAATGTAATATCCTTTCCATTACTTACATCCATGCGTAAATAAATATTTTTTGAAGGTTTAAAGCTGGTTGCATGCAGTAATGTTTCCTTTCCTTCTTTTAGTTGCATTACCTGTATTTCCCCATTTCTTAACACTGCAGTTACTGTGTTATTTTCATCTCCAATAGCAGCCAATCCGGGGAGTGCATCCGATTTTTTTGCTTTGACTAAAACCGTTGCAGTGTAATAAGCACTTAATGTTTTTTGTCCGAGAAAAGCGCCTGCTAATACCGGCAAACCTGCCAGTTTTAACTTACCTCTTTTTATACTGTAATTTGGTTTTTGAAACACACTCCATTGCCAGTTGTTTGATTTTCGATGACTGAAATCATCTCTTATAGATGATACGGCTATTACATGTGCGCCGCCATCCTTTACAAATTCTATCCAACCATCGGATGTAAATTTATATTCCTGAAGCAAACCCTGCCTTCCAACATATACATCTCCTTTTCTGTCATATGCATGATACATAAAATAATGTTTGCCATCTTTCTCTATAGGTGTACCGTGACCGGGACATTTCCATTGGCTATTCTCAACTAGAACAGGATTTTTATTATACTTTTCCCACGGACCATGTAAGCTTTTAGAACGAGCTACACCATTAGCATAACTGCATTCACGGCCACAACATGCTGCCCCCGCATAAAATGCATAATAGTAATCACCATTTTTAATCATTGAAACGCCTTCCACCAAATTTGCTTCCCACGGAACATCATTTTTAAATAACAATCCTCTTTCTCCTACCAATGCAGTTCGTTCTTCATTTAGTTGCTGAATCCAAATGGGTGTGGGTTTCCCAACACTGTTTGCATCTTCTTTCCATATCATGTGGAGTTTACCGTTTTCATCACGCATCGGGAAAGCATCAATAGAGCCAACTTCCTGGCAAATGATAGAGCCATGATCCTTATAAGGACCTTCGGGTTTATCAGCACTGGCAATACCTACACATAAGTTGCCACCTTTTTTGTGAGCAGCATAATAGATATACACTTTGCCATTTTCGTAAGATATCTCGGGAGCCCAGAAATAAAAATCTGCCCAATTAGGCAATTGATCAAACACATGTCCAACTGTTTGCCAGTTAACCAAATCTTTTGATTTTAATAGTGGATAAGCAGGCGCCCAATTAGAAGTTGTAGCTGTAGCCCAGTAAGTATCATCAATTTTCACCACTGATGGATCGGGATAATCACCTGGTAATACTAATCGTTGACTAAATGAACTTGCCCAAAAACTTGCAACGAAGAAAAATACAAATGTTGATCTCATAGGCGTAGTTATAATCAATCCTTATATTAATATACATTCACCTCCCACAAACCTACTCTTTCTCTTTGTTTTGCGTTCTTTATGGTGATCCTTAAATACCTTGTATTAAAAGGCTTTGCATGCTCGACCGGCCATTCAGTTGCAGTGGCGTTATTGCCTTCTTCATAAGACGTCCAGTTAATATTGTCATTAGAATGATGAACAGCATATTCGTAGTTACCCATTATTTGATCGAACACCAATTCACAGCTACTAATAGAAACTTGTTTTCCGAAATCTGCTTTTATCCATGCTGGTACATTCGTGATGTTGGTTGCCCACAAAGTGCCATTTGAATTATCAAAAGCTTTCGCTGGAGCATAATCTGCACTTACGGAAGTAGAAGCTTCTACTGCAACAGGCTTTAGTTGCGTACGTTGATTTCTATTTTTTGCAAACGTTATTGGAACACCGCTTTGTGTTGCAACCACATGCTTGAGCGAGCCATCTTTTTCAAATTCTAATTTATCAATAGCAACTTGCCTGATGCCTTTATAAAATGGATATGCATGGCGATGATAAATAATGTAATAATCATCTCCATTCCTAAAAGTATAATGATGGCCGGGACCACTTATTCTTCCATCAGGAGTAGATTTCAGTATAGGGCTGTTTTTTCCTTGTACAAAAGGGCCCATTGGGCTATTTGAAGTAGCGTAACGCACCTTATATGTTGAATCATAATAGAGTCCATCAGAATACATTAAATAATAAATACCATTGCGCTTCATCATGTGCGGACCTTCAAAATAACCTTCCGGTGTAATAAGTTTCGGTTCTTCCCTGAAAGAAGCCATATCAGCATTCAATCTTCCTACAGCACAAATGCCGTCTTTAAAATCAAAGCCTGAGCCCCAATATAAATATGCCAGCCCTTCATCATCAACAAAACAATCTGCATCAATGCTGTGCATTTTATTCCACCATTGCCGGTTCTTAATGAATATGCTGTCACCACCTAAAATATTACTGAAGGGACCTACTGGATGATCAGCAACACCAGCATAAATGTTATGATTAGTTGAAGTGTATAGGTAGAATTTTCCGTCAGTCCCCTGTGTTACAGCAGGTGCCCATACATCCGGTAATCCCATTAATGTGGGCCAATTTAGTTTCGTCAATTTCCAGTTCATAAAATCAGAAGAACGCCACACAGTGGCTTCACTTCCGGTTGTTGCATAAATGTAGAAGGTATCTCTGTAAACTAAAAAGGATGGATCCGCAAAATCACCGGGCAGAATTGGATTACCTGTATAATTACTACGTTGAAGAAAGCGTGTCGGGGTACATCCTTCTGAAAGAGAAATAAGGAATGCAAACGCTATTAGTATGTACTTACGAATGTGCATTACTACTTCTGAACACTGAATTTATACACCGACCTTGTTCTATAAGTTTCGCCCGGATTTAGAACGGTATTTGGAAAATTTGGCTGATTAGGTGAATCGGGGAAATGTTGTGTTTCCAGGCAAAAAGCTGTTCGGAAGTCATCTTTAGCGCCACCTTTAAAAGTGTTCTTGCTTTGCATAAAATTTCCACCATAAAATTGCAGACCCGGCTCCTGTGTATGTATATCCATTACAATTCCTGATTTGTCGCCAACAATAGTTGCTGCATGTCTTAGTTCCTGTGAACGATTCAGTGCCAACACAAAATTGTGGTCATATCCTTTCCCATATTTCAATTGAACGTTTGCATTAGTATCTAATCTTGCACCAATAGCTATTGGGTTTTGAAAATCAAATGGAGTGCCTGTAACAGATTCAATTTTCCCTGTAGGAATAAGGGTAGAATCTACGGGTGTGTAAGTGGCTGCATTTACTTCTAAAATGTGGTTGTTGATCGTTCCACTGCCTTCACCATTTAAATTAAAAAAAGCATGGTTGGTAAGATTTACAACTGTTTTTTTATCTGTTGTTGCTTCATAGTCCATTGTTATTTCGTTATTGACTGTGAGTGCATAAGTCACTTTCACATTCAAATTACCAGGAAAGCCTTCTTCAGTATCTTTAGATAAATAAATAAGCTCTAAGGTGGAATCGTTTACCTGCCTTGCATCCCACACAACATATTGAAAGCCTTTTTTTCCTCCATGTAAAGTATTCGGCGAGTTATTAATAGGCAGAGAATATTGTTTACCATCTAATGTAAATTTTCCTTTTGCAATACGATTTCCATATCTGCCGATGGTGGCGCCGAAATATGGTTCGGTAGCTTTTACAAAGTCCTGAACAGTATTAAATCCAACAACAACATCTGTCATTTTACTGCTTTTATCCGGCACAAAAAGACTTGTTATCCTTCCACCATAATTAGTGAAAACAGCAGTCATTCCATTCCTGTTTTTCAAAACATACATCTCTGTTTGTTTGCCATCAATGGTTGATTGAAAACCTTTTTTATCAGGTATTGTAACACCAGTGGATTTAGCTGAATCATTTGTATTATGTTGCTGATGATCGGAAGAATCATTGCAGGAAATAAGAAGAATGATTGTACCCCCAAGCAGAAAGTTGATCTTATTCATGATCTATTTATTTGTTGTATTTAGTTTCTTTATAAGATTTACTTCATCTTGCCGATACGGAGTTCCGTTTCTAAAAAATATATCGTGGAACCATTCTACAGGCTGGCTGCCATCAGGAATAGGAGTATCCCACTGATAAATTGTGTTTGTTTTTCCTTCAACAAATCCCCAGTTAATTGCACCGATATTATATTTTTTCAGCAATGGTAATGTGTTAGAAAAACGATTGTTGCGTGTTCTCGCCATATACTCCGTGCAAATCATTGGGCGACCACTTGCTTTTAATATTTGTATCACCTTTTCATGCATCTGCGGATCATCATAATTATGGTACGTTAAAATATCTGAATTGAGCAACTGAAATGAATTTAATTTTTCCAGGTCCCATGCCCACAAACCAACACTAATTGGCTGACTCGGATTTACTTCTCTCGCCCATTGAAAAACTTTCATAAGTAAATGCAATGATGTATCTCTTTTGCCGGAATTACCAGGTTCGTTGTACAAGTCCCAAAGCAAAATTCGTTTGTCATTCTTAAATGTACGGAGCACATCTTTTACATATCGTTCCAGTTCCGGAAAATTTGTGGAGTCTCTTGAAGCAGGGTCCCCTGGGTCCTGCATCCAACCTGAGTTATGAATCCCGGGTTTGGGTTCCCGCTGCTTACCAATTTTGGGTTGCTTATCCCACACATCATCAAAAAACACAAACATTGTTTTGATCTTGTGTTTGTCTGCAATGGACAAATATTGATTAATTCTATTTTTAAACCCCGGCGGATCTTGTTTCCATGCAAGGCTGTGAAGAAATACCCGCATTGTATTAAATCCAATACCTTCTGCCCATCCTAATTCCTTATCAATTGTTTTCGGATCAAAAGATTCAGCCTGCCACATTTCCAACTGATTGATGGCCGTATGCGGAATATAATTAGCACCGGTGAGCCACATGTGTTCGCTATACCAGGCATGCGCTTTATCGGCTGACCAGATCTTTGCCGGTGCAACAATTGTGGTAGGGATGCTCCATATCCTTTCCCGTTGTGCTTCAACGTGCAGAGTAAAGAGCAAAAACAATAAGAGGATCCACGTCGTTTTTATTCTCATATGATCAGTTTAATATTATAATTAATTCGTTTTTTGTGTGGCGACAGACCATGTGTTTCCTGCAAAATCTTTGAATGAACCCCTGCGGTCGGGATCACCTTCTCTTTCTTTTGGCGGCTCTATCGATTGACAACCTGCACTGATCGCCTTCTTAAAGGTTTCATCTACATTTGGAACGTATACGTGAATTAACTGTTGAGTAGGTGAAAATTTATCTGATGAGTCGCCCATCATTATTACTGAGTCATCAATTTGCACTTCGGCATGCATGATTGAGCCATCTGTCATGTCGTATCTTCTCAATTCTTTAGCATCAAAAATTAACTTTAATAAATCAATCAATTTGCTTGCGCCATTTACTACAAAATAAGGTGAAACTGAATTGTATCCGCGTGGTTTAAACTCTTCATTCATGGTTCAGAATTTTGCATCTGCTTCGCTAATTTAGGTTTGGCACTAACATTACTTTTGATCTGTCTGTTCTACTTTTCCTTACTGCTTTATCTTCAGTTGGAATCGGCAATAATTCACCCTCTTTTACAGGCACACCAAAATACGGTGAGCCGTCTCTATTCCAGATAAACTTCTGTGTTCTTGGTGAACGATTTCTTCCGCATCCCTGAGCGGGTTTTGAATTAGCATGATAAATAATCCAATCCTCGGTTCCATCAGGTGATTGGTAAAATGAATTATGTCCCGGTGCATAAACTCCATTCTCAATTGATTTTTTAAAAACAGGTTCAGGTGATTTTCTCCACCGCGATGAATCTAATAATTTTCTTCGTCCTTTCAAATGCAACATTCCTAACGCATATTCATCCGTCCAGCAGCCACTTGCAGAGTAAATTAAAAAAAGTTTCTTTTTGTTCTTCAATATTTGCGGGCTTTCATTCACATATACATTGGGCGGATTTAAAGAATCGTTCAATGCCCCATTTCTTTCCCAATCGAAAACCGGACTTGATATTCGTACACGTTCACCATCAATCGTCCATGGACTTTTCATTTTTGCAATGTAGATATCCTGTCTCCCATTAGTGTCTGCTTCCCAACCGGACCAGATCATATACCATTTTCTTTTATGCTTAAAAACAGAAGCATCAATTGCCCATTTATCTGTACCATCTGTAATTTTCCCTTTCATAACCCATTCACCTTGCAACGGATCGGATGATGAATTTTCCAAAACATAGATGCGATGGTTTTCATTTTTGCCGTTGTCTGCAGCAAAATAGATATACCATTTGTCGTTGATAAAATGCAATTCGGGAGCCCAAATTTGTTTAGAGTACGCAGTGCTATCAGGCGGCGTCCAAACTTTTTTATGTTCAGCAGATTTCAATTCTGTAATCCATTTGGTTTTCCAAATATTCAGATCTCTCCCTGTTGTATGCATGTAATAATAAAAGCCATCCTTCTGTGTTACCCATGGATCTGCACCGGAAGGTAGGAGCGGATTTTTGAATAACTGCTGTGTACCTGCATAAAATGTGAAAATAAAAATGCATGAAAAGAAGCAGCTTACTTTCCTCATCCTGTACTGCAAATTAATTTTATTTCTAAGTCAAGATAATGTGAGGATAGCAATTGCTCTCCATGAATTATAAATTAGAGAATTACTCTCCTGAAGGTACCGGTATTGGTATATTTATCTTCACAGGCTCACCAAAAACAGGTATACCAGAAGCATTCCACGTAAATTTTTGCATTCGTATATTTCTTCTTTCACCGCAACCTTCGCCTGTGTTTGTATTAGCATGATAAATCATCCAGTCTTCTGTGCCGTCTCTTGACTTGAAAAAAGAACCATGACCGGGACCGAATGAGTTATTAGCAGGTTGTTTAGTGAACACTGGTTGTTGGTTTTTTATCCAGTCAGATGAAGTCAAGGGATTACCTCCATTCCCCAAGGTAAGGATGCCCATTTTATAATCATCAGTCCAGCAGCCGCTGGCAGAATAAATAAGAAATATGGTATTGTCTTTTTTTAAAACTTCAGCACCTTCGTTTACAGGGCCACCAACTGTTTCCCAAGGTAGATCTGGTTTTGAAATCATTACTGCACTTCCTTCCAACGTCCATGGATTGCTCATTTTTGCAATGTAGATGTTTTGATTTAGCATGCTTTGGTTAGGGCGACCACTCCAAATAAAATATCGGCTGTTGTTGTATTCCAGCACAGTTCCATCAATAGCCCAGAAATCTGCATTGCCGGCGAATATCCGCCCCTTGTCCACCCAATTTCCGGTAGTAGGATCTGCATTACTATTTTCTAAAACCCAAAGGCGCTGTGTGCTGTCATGCCCGGAACCAGCTGTATAATAAGTGTACCATTTGCCATCCAAATAGTGTATTTCCGGAGCCCATATCTTTTCAGAATTTGGTGTTCCCGGTACTGGTGAAAAAATTGTTGTTCTTGGTGCATTAGCAATCTGCGACATTTTGTTGGTCTTCCAAATGGCCACCCGGTTACCCAATGTATGTGTGTAATAATAAAAAGTATCTCTTTGATACACCCACGGATCGGAACCATTTATCAAAGGATTGGTGAATGTTTTAGCACCAGGTCCTGGCGGTGGTGGTGGTGGTGGAGGTGTGTTATTTTTTTTACTGCAAGCAGTAGCAATGAGAAGGTAAGTAAATATTCTAACTAAACTATAATGCAGTGCTTTCTTCACAAAAAATTTTTAATACGATCCTGCAGGAAATAAACTGCTGCAGGAAATAAGAAAAAGAGGAGCTATTAAGGCCAGGTGAATAGCTCCTCTATATAATATTACCATCCTGGATTTTGTACCAAATTTGGATTAATATCTATTTCCGATTGAGGAATAGGCTGGTACTTATTGCGGCCTATAACAAAATTATTGAACTCCGGATCGCGGGCTTTCAATAAGGCTAATTTCGCCGGATCATCGAAATAACCCCAGCGTGCCAGGTCATTCCAACGCACACCTTCACCAGTTAATTCAGTAATTCTTTCATGCTCTAATTGTTGTAAGAACTGCGCCTGGGTCATGCCGGGTCTAACTTCCGATAGCTTCCGTAAGCCTGCCCGTTGCCTCACGCGGTCTACATGTGCATAAGCAGAGTTTGTCTGTCCCAAACCATTTAACGCCTCGGCATACATAAGCAATACATCTGCAAACCGAATAGCACGGAAATTAATTGGGCTGTTGAACACTTCAAATTCTTTAATACGGAAATAATCATCTAAGTATTTCCTGTACCAAACACGACGACTGATATCAGCATTATAATTTTTAGATCGGAAAGTATTACCGTATACTAATGTAAAATCAGGCCCTCTTTCGTCTGTAGAATCATACAAAGCTGTTACTGCCAGGCGGGGATCGCGACCGCCGGTAGCGGTTTTTTCCTGTAAAAATTCGTGTACCACCCAGCGATGCATATTAGCATCATTGAAACCGTGTCCGGGAGGAGCAAAGAAAGGCGGACGACTTGTTCCTACATTTGATGTTGGTGCATCATCCCCTGTATTTTCGGGCCGCATTTTAAACTGTACCTCAAAAACTGATTCCTTGTTGTTCTCTGTCGTGTGTTTAAAATTGTCGGCATAATTTGGCACAAGGTCGTAAAGCGAAACACCCGGACCTTCTATCAGCCATTTCAATGCATCAACAGTCTGTTGATATTCTTTTTGCTGCAGGTGTACTCTGCCTAAAAATCCGTAAGCAGCTCCCCTGGTAGCCCGGCCAATTTCATCGCCAGCATATGAATTTGGTAGAACCGCCGCAGCTTCCGTAAGATCTTTTTCTATTTGTGCCCATACTTGCTCCTGCGGCACTTGCGAGGGTTTGTCATTTGGCTGCGAAGGCTCCAGTATCAATGGAATATTACCCCAGATAGTTACCAAATCATAATAGTAAACGGCGCGCAAAAATTTTGCTTCACCAAGAATTCGCGTTTTTAAGGACTCGTCCATAGATATTCCAGGCACATTAGTCAACACCTGGTTTGCCCGAAATACGCCACGCCAGTGATGTCCCCAGGTATCGCTTTGAACTTCAAAACTGTAGTTCGTAATGTTTAACCCGCCAACACTTCTTAACTCGGGCCACGGACTTGTTGAATAACCATCATCGGAACGTACATCCATATAAAAAGGAAACCATCTTGAAAAAGGCGCACCGTTGCGATAAAAATTTCCATACACAGCATTAATACCCTGGAGAGCATCTTCCTGGGTTTTCCAGAATTCTATTTCATCTATACGGTTTGGATTTTCTATATCTAAATCCATATATTTTTTGCAAGAACCTATTGTAGTAATAAAGGCTGCTACAAATAAGTATTTAAAAATGTGTTTCATTATTATTTGTTTTCAGATTAGCAGATCATTTAAAAATTAAAGTTTACGCCTACAGAAAAAATTCGCAATGCAGGATATTGACCATTATCAAGGCCACGTTCGAAAATATTAACTCCAACTATATCAGGATCAAGTCCTGTGTATTTCGTAAAGGTGAATAGGTTTTGACCACTAACATATACACGTGAATTTCTTAAGCCAAAACGGTCAAGCATTGTTTTGGCGAAGTTGTATCCCAGCTCCAGATTTCTAAGGCGCAGGTATGAACCATCTTCCAACCACCGGTCGCTCTGTGGAAGCCCATTAAAATCAAGGCCTTTATCTGCAGCAGTACGGATTGCGGCACGGGGCCATTCTGTACTAGGATTACTGGTGGTCCAGAAAGTTGCACCACGACGGAAGTTGGTATTTTGGTCCATTCTATCCACATTGAATCTGGGACGATTATATAGTTCATTACCTACAACCGCATACCATTGCATGTTAAGCGAGAATCCTTTGAAACCAGTATTCAATTGCATACCGGCTTCCCAGTCAGACCAGGGAGAACCTGCATAGTAACGGTCTTTGTCTATATCCAGCACTCCGTTGTCATCAACGTCAATGTAACGTATATCACCGGGTTTAGACCATGGCTGTAGCACTTCACCCGTTTTTCCTCTGTGTGCATCAATTTCCGCCTGAGATTGGAAGATGCCTGCTGTTTTCAGTACATACCATTCACCAATTGAGCGACCCAGTTGTGTTCGGGCATCACCTAACTGGGTATATTGAGTTGTAGGTGTTCCAAAGCCAGTTACTTCATTGCGAATCCTGGTAAAATTGACTGTAGCATCCCAGTTAAAGTTCTTGGCAGGTGGAGTCCTGTAAGTAAGTGATAGCTCAAAACCCCTATTTTCAATATCTGCAGCATTTATGGGTGGTGCCGCTCCAGCGTTACCTGTTGTAAGATTTATTGGAAGGTTTACCAATACATCTTTTGTTTTGGCAATAAAATAGTCAGCTACAAATGAAAAGCGGTTATTTAAGAAACCTCCATCCACTCCAAAATTCAATGTATTTTTTCTCTCCCACCGTAAATCCGGGTTTGAGAGTCGCGTAACAATTCCACCAATCTGTTCTACCTCATTCGGTCCAAATACGGCTCGCGGAAACGGATTAATAGAAGAATAATATTGCCATGCACGTAAAAACTCTGAATTACCGAGAGAACCATAAGAAGCACGTAATTTAAGGTCATTTATCGCATCCATCGTCCAAAAAGCTTCTCTTGCAATTCTCCAGGCTACTGAAATTGATGGAAAATTACCCCACCGGTAGTTGGGTGAAAACCGCGAATCCGCATCTCTGCGAAAAGTAATGCTGGTTAGATACTTATCAGCATAGTTGTAATTCACACGGCCCAACAAACCAATACTGTTTACTTGCTCAATGTAATTATCTTCAGGTTGTGCGGTACCTCCTATAGTTGATAAACGAAAAATCGGGTGCTCTAAAGATTGATTGCTCACACCGGCAACAGCGCTTACATTATGACGACCATAGCTTTTATCATAGTTCACTGTATGCTCAAAGAGTAGAGAACGAAACTCGCCTGTGCTGCGGAAAGTTCCCAATTGGTTGTTATTGGGTGACGGTGTACCCTGACGTACAGTTCCGGGTCGGCGTAAGCCTTCTCCTTCATCTTCGGTTTTTTCCAGGCCAAAATTAAAGCGATAGGTCAAACCTTGCATTATTCTAAAATCAAGATATGCATTCCCACGAATTTTAAAATTCTTTTGCTCAAATTGATCAAGGTGTTGCAGCGCCACAACATTAGCAGTTAAAGTACTTAGATAGGCATTGTTCAACCCAATACCGAAACCTTCGGGATTTTCAGCTGTTTGATAACGACTTCCCTGAACAGCCACCACCGGAGGCATAGTGATCATGTCCACAAATGGATTCACTCCTACTCCTGCGCTGGCAATGGGGTCTTCCTTAGTCCAGCTAAACAGCACGTTTTCACCAATAGTGAATCGGCCAAACGTAGTACTGGTATTAGCGCGGATACCACTTCGGGAAAAGCTGTTATCTATTACGGGTCCTTTGTTTCGGAAATGGTTACCGCTTACATAGTAATTCACCTTACCGAGTGCACCGGAGACACCAAGGCTGTATTCACCAATGGCACCCTGACGAAGAAACTCTTCCTGCCAATCAGTGTCTATTGATGGGTCAAATTCTGTAGTAAGTGAAGTTGGTACCGGGAGTCTGCCAGCCTGGTAGAGCTGTGTAGCAAGGTCACGATACTCACTGGCATTCATCATATCGTAGCGATTATGTACATTTTGCACACCTGCTCTGATGCTTCCGGTAAACATCATGCGGCCTGGCCTGCCTTTCTTAGTGGTGATGATAATAACACCATTAGCCGCACGGCTACCGTAAATAGCAGCCGCTGATGCATCTTTCAGAATTTGAATGGATTCGATGTCCTGTGGATTAAAATCAGGTGTGGCATCGGAGTACATCCCATCAATAATATAAAGCGGGTTATTACCAGCAAACGTGCCGGCACCGCGAATGTCAATCTTGGCCCCTGCACCCGGCCTGCCGGTATTACGAACTGTTACTCCGGCGGCTAAACCCTGGATGGCTTCGGCTACAGTATTGGCAACATTTCTATTGGCCTGCGCAGGATTAATTATTCCTACAGCACCCGTTAAATCCCTTCTTCTTACTGTTTGATACCCGATTACCACCACTTCATTTAAGGTGGCATCTGTTACCTGCACTACTTCATTAATTTCATTACCAGTTACCGAAATTTCCCGTGTTTGAAAGCCAACAGAGCTAACTACCAACGTGCTTCCAACAGGAGCATCAATTGTAAATTGTCCCTGGCTGTTAGTTACTGTACTTCGGTTGGTACCTTTTACCGTAATGGTTGCACCGGAAAGCGGCTCACCGGAAGGCGAACGTAGGGTTCCCCTTATTGACTGTTGCGCCCAGATGGTAAGGCTAAGCAACAATGCAACAAACGTCATTGTTAATTGGTGTAATCGCATAATTTTTTTCATTTTCAGCAGTTTTTATTTTTAAATTTTAAGCAGTTTCCACAGGATGATTAAATTTTAAAAAAAATCAATCGTTAAAGGCTATTTGGTTTCTGCTGGATTCGCGGATTATTAATTTTGGCCTGAGAACTAATTTTTTTGGTGCTTCATTATAGAAGCCTTCATTAACAGACAACTGAAAGAATAATTTTGCGGCTTCTTCTCCCATTTTTATTGTTTGCTGATCTACTGTAGAAAGCGACGGAGTTATGAATCTTCCAAAACCTTCATTAGCAAACCCAACAACAGCTACATCATCCGGTATTTTTTTTCCTCCAGCTTTTAATGCCTGGATGGCACCTAAGGCAGTAAAATCTTCTACTGCAAAAACTGCATCAGGCAAATGATTTAAGGACAACAAATGGTTCATACATCTTTTACCAGATTCAATGGTAACTTTTCCGTACATGATTAAAGAATTATCTACAGCCAAACCATTTTTTTTCAATGCATCCATATAACCTCTTAACCTCTGTTTGAAAATAGCTACATGTTGCTGCCCTGCAATATGGGCAATTCGTTTGAATCCCTGGTCAATCAGGTGTTGGGTAGCCTTAAATGCTCCATCGTAATCATCAATAACAACCGAACAAGCACCTAATTCATCATTGGCACGGTCAAATAAAATTAAGGGTACGCCTCTTTTTTTAATTTCAATAAAGTGGCTTAGATCTTTAGTTTCTTTAGAGATGGAAGCCAGCACACCATCTACCCTGGATTTTAAAAAGTTTCTATACCTCTTTTTTCAAACTCCACCTGTTCATTTGACTGGTACATTAAAACATTGTACTCTTTTTGACTTGCTATCTTTTCAATTCCATGAACAATGGAACCAAAAAAATTTATTTGCGCACTGGGAATAATAACACCGATAATTTTTGTTTTTCCAATCCTGAGAGAAGAAGCGATTTTATTGGGACGGTAATTTAACCGGCTTGCTGTGTTTCTAACAGCTTTCTTGGTAGTAGCGCTGATGCCATCATGGTTATTGAGAGCCCTGGAAACTGTTGATGGAGTAACGCTCAGCTCACGGGCAATATCATGTATTGTGGCCCGATTTAAAAGCTTATACATATTCTCAGTAAAGCAGTGAATGCAATCGTTTGCATAAATCTATGAAGATTTTCGAATTAAAAAATTTTTTTAAAAAAAATCGGCGGTCAATAGCATATTTCACTCCTATTGATAAACCTATCACTAATACCACAATACCAACCAGGTGTATCAGGCGCAGCCCAATGAAGTTTTCAAAATTCAGGCGATCATCAGTTAGGTTTTGTTTTAATGGCTTTTGTAAAGCAGCATTTGTGTTAATTGTTTTTTCTTCCATTAAATGTCTAAACTGTTGCTTAAGCTCCTCTAACTTTTGATTGTAAGAGACACTTATTTAGAAAGAGTTCTACTTCTTTTTTTAATTGCTCTATTTTTTGCGAATCATCCATGTTATGGTGCAACTTATAGCCTACAAACTTCAGTACTAAAATTATTTCACCTGATATTTAAACCAATAATTATGCAACTGTTTAACACCAGCGTAAAACTCCTTCTGTTTTGTTTATCTATATTGCTGAATAAATACAAGTGCTTTGGGGAAAATTCTTCTTTTATTTTCATTATTTTTCTTTTTTAATTCTGCACTTGCTCAACCAGCCAATTGCCATTTGCGTATAAGTCTGCTTACCTGTAGTCCCGGAGAAGAACTTTATTCCACATTTGGACATACTGCTCTTCGTGTAAAAGATAGCATAACCGGAACAGATATCATTTATAACTATGGTACGTTCGAGTTTGGTGCTGACTTTTATACAAAGTTCATTAAAGGCAAGCTGTTATATTTTTTATCTGTAGAAAACTTTAATGATTTTATTTATAATTACCAGGCCGAAAGCCGTAGTATAGTAGAACAAGACCTTGTACTGAATTGTGATGAAACACAAAAATTACTTACAGCTTTACAAACAAATGCCCGTGAAGAAAATAAGTATTACCGCTACGATTTTTTGTTTGATAACTGCACTACCAGGGCAAGAGATATTGTAGCACAAAATACCGGTAGCCCTGTACTTTTCAATAATATTTTACCAAAAGACATCCCAACATTCCGTAATCTTATACATACCTACCTGAACAGAGGTGGACAATACTGGAGTAAGCTTGGTATTGATCTTTTACTAGGCAGTAAATTAGATAAAAAAGTTACCACCCATCAGGCCATGTTCCTGCCGGATTATTTGCTAAAAGGCTTTGATAATGCCATAATAAAGAACCGACCTCTGGTAACTCCGCCAAAAGGTGTTCTTCAAATGCCATCACTACTAAATAAAGGTTCGCTCTTTCGCCCCGCAATAGTATTTTCTTTATTACTATTGTTAATTGTTGCTCTTGTTTTTATAAAAGCCGGTTGGGCAAAAAAAACTTTGTATGTATTTGACTTTATTTGGTTTCTGATGCTTGGTTTATCCGGCTTTTTAATACTTTTTATGTGGTTTGGCACCGACCATATGTTGTGCAGGAATAACTATAACTTAATTTGGGCATTACCTACACACTTGCCCGTTGCTTTTGTTTTACATAAAAATAAAGACTGGATAAAAAAATATCTCAGGGGTGTTTTTTGGGTTTGTATTATTTTTCTCGCTAGCTGGTTTTTTTTACCCCAATACCTGAATCCATCGCTTTTACCTGTAATTCTTTTAATCATTTTTAGATCGTGGCACTTAAGTCAAAACAAATAAATGTATTTAGAAAAAGAAATTGCCATCAGCAACAAAAAGGTTTTTTACCGTGTTATTGGGAAAGGTGCTACAGTAGTACTGGTGCATGGTTTTGGAGAAGATGGAACAATATGGAAAAGTCAAATAGAAGCTTTAAAGAACAAGTTCCAATTGATTATTCCCGATTTGCCAGGAAGCGGGAGATCTGAAATGATAGAAAATATGAGCATGGAAGGTTTGGCAGAAGTTGTGAAAAACATTCTTGAAACAGAAGCCCGTCTAACCTGCCTGTCCGGCAGGCAGGCTTCCCCAACAGGGGAGAACAAAACACAAGTCCCACTTGTCGAAAAAGCTGAAATAAATAATGCCTCTTCGACAGGCGGGGTCAGTGCGGCTGATCTTCCCCTCCGAAAGAGTCCGGAGTCCTTCGGACCGTTGGGGGAAGTAAAGGGGGCTTTTTTAATTGGTCATAGCATGGGGGGGTACATAGCGCTTGCTTTTATTGAAAAGTACTGGCACATGCTTAAAGGTTATGGTCTTTTTCATTCCACTGCTTATGCAGATACAGAAGAAAAAGTAAGTAATCGTAAAAAGGGAATTCATTTCATGCAAAGCCATAGTGCTTTTGAATTTTTAAAAACAACTGTTCCTGGTTTATATAGTCCGGCAACTAAAGAAAAAAAATATGAATTAGTTAACGAGCATTTGAATAATGTGCAGTATTTTACCGAAGCTCCGTTAGTAGCTTACTACCAGTCTATGATAAAAAGACCAGGCAGAACCCATTTATTGAAACAAATACCTTTACCGGTTTTATTTGTAGCAGGCAGATATGATACAGCCGTTCCTATTAACGATGTGTTTTCACAATCGCACCTTCCTGATTTATCGTACATTCATATTCTGGAAAGTTCAGGTCACATGGGTATGGTAGAGGAGCCTGAGAAATCAAATTCTTTATTAATCCAATATTTTACGAGCATAGAAAAATTTCACCTTTCTTAATTCTTAATGAAAAAATTATCTGCATTTTTAATTTTTTTTATTGGTCTAAATTGTTCCTTATATGCAGCCCATATAGTAGGTGGAGAAATGATATACGAATATCTTGGGCCAGGTACAGCTCCAAATTCTAAACAATATCGTATTACCCTACGTTTATTCCGTGATAATGATTGTACACAATGTGCTCAAATGCCAACAAATGTTTTCATCGGCATTTTCACCAACGACAATAACACACAGTTTCCCGGGGCTGGACAATATTTTGATGTACCAAAGGGCAGTGAAAGATCTGTTTTGGTTGCTGATTTACCACCTTGTATAAACAATGCTCCTGATCTTGATTATAGTGCTGCAGAATATTCCTTTAAAGTAGATCTTCCGGATAATAAGTTCGGCTATACTGCTGCTTATCAAACCTGTTGCCGCATAAACGGAATGGTTAATGTTTTCAACAGCAGCGGAGGCGGTGGCGGAGGTGGAGGTACGGGCTCTACTTATACCGCTATTATTCCTGGTACCAATCAGGTGCCTGTCGGCCAGAACAACAGCAGTCCTGTATTTAATTTAGGAATATCAGTAATATGCCAGAATAAGGCTTTTACACTTAATTTTAATGCTACGGACCCTGATGGCGATCAATTGGTTTATTCTTTTTGTGATGCATATAATGGTGGTGCTGCCCAGGGAGCCAATAACATTAACCCTGCTCCACCTATTAGTTCCTCCCCACCGCAATACAGTTCGGTGCCGTATATAAATGGTTTTTCAGGAAGTGCTCCCTTGGGAAGTAATGCAATTATTAATTCATCAACAGGCGAAATAAAAGGTACAGCTCCGGGCATTGGAGAATATGTAGTGAGTGTGTGTATTGATGAATATCGTAATGGTAAACTGATTGGATATCACCGGAAAGATTTCATTGTAAACGTGGATGATTGCGACTTTGCGGGAGCAGAATTGCTGCCATCTTACAGCAGTTGTGATGGGTTTACCATGAACTTTACCAATTTAAATAATTCACCATTAAACCAAACTTTTTTCTGGGACTTTGGTGATGGAACTACTTCTACAGACCCGAACCCTACACATACGTATGCTGATACCGGTGTTTACAAGCTTACATTAGAAGTGAATAGAGGACAGCCTTGCGGTGGCAGCGCTAAATCTGTTGTAAGAGTATTTCCCGGCTTTTTTCCTGGCTTTTCGTTTTCAGGAATATGCGTAAATAAACCAACGCAATTCACAGATACCACACGAACCGTTTATGGCACTGTAGATTCGTGGCGCTGGAATTTTGGCAATAACAATTCCTCAGGTGATACATCCCGCTTGCGCAACCCTACTTACACCTATACTGAATTAGGCGATAAAACGGTGCAGTTTATTGTAACCAATAGTAAAGGCTGCATAGATACAGTTATCAAAGATGTTCCCATTATTGTAAAGCCGCCGTTAAGTGTAGGGTTTAAAGATACCTTAATATGTAAAGGCGATGCAGTACAGTTAGAAGCCATTGGCAATGGACTTTTCTCCTGGTTACCAAATACAGAAATTACCGGTGGAAATACAGCAACTCCCACAGTAACTCCTTCAGTTACCAGAACCTATAAAGTTCAATTAAACGATAATGGCTGCATTAACGAAGATTCTGTAAGAGTTCGGGTTGTGAATTTTGTAACACTCCGTGCAAGAAATGATACTACCATTTGTTCTGGTGATGCAGTACAACTCAGTGCTGTCTCAGATGGCTTCCGTTTCCAGTGGGCTCCTCTTTCTGACTTAAGTAACCCAAATGTTATTAACCCAATTGCAAAACCTGCATCTACTACTACTTATAAATTAACTGCAACTCTTGGAGGATGTACTGCTACAGATGATGTTGTGGTAACCACAATCCCCTACCCTGCAGTAAATGCCGGTATGGATACAAGTGTGTGTTTCGGCACATCTGCGCAACTGAATGCTACAATAAAGGGCAGTTCATTTGTGTGGTCACCGGCAAGTACTCTTAACAATCCAAATGTTCTAAACCCAATAGCATTACCCACTGCTACTACAGAGTATGTACTAACTGCAAGAGATATAATAGGATGCCCTAAACCTGGAAGAGATACAGTAGTTGTAACGGTATTGCCGGAAATAAAAGCCTTTGCGGGCAGGGATACGGCAGTAATTATAGGACAGGCTTTACAGTTCCAGGCATCTGGGGGTACAGAGTATCTGTGGTCACCTGCAACATCATTGAGTAATGCCAATATTCCCGATCCTGTTGCTGTTTACGATGCCACCACTGAAAACATTCTCTACAGGGTTATTGTAGGAGATGATAATGGATGTATTGATTCAGCATTTGTGAATGTACGTGTCTTTAAAACAGACCCAAGCATTTTTGTACCAACAGCCTTCACTCCTAACGGAGATGGAAAGAACGATTTTCTACGTCCTATTGCAGTAGGTATTGCTGAAATTGAATATTTCAGGGTGTACAATCGTTGGGGACAACTTGTTTTCAGCACTACCACTAACGGCCAGGGATGGGATGGTAAAATTGGTGGGAAAGAACAAAATACTGCTACGTTTGTATGGCTTGTGAAGGGTGTGGATATTGCCGGCAAAACAATATTTTTAAAAGGTACATCTGTCCTTATCAGGTAAGAGGTGACAAGTAAAATACGAGCAACTATCTATCAGCAGCTCAACTGGATGACCCTTATCTTCGTGCATCTTTTTCCATGCAAAAAACTGTTTTTATAACCGGAGCCACTTCCGGCTTTGGCGAAGCGTGTGCTTATAAATTCGCTGCTGACAAATGTCTTCTCATTTTAAATGGAAGGCGTGTTGAACGTTTGAAAGAGTTACAACAAAATTTATCGAAAGATTTACATGCTGAAAGTTTTCTGCTTCCGTTTGATGTGCAGGACCGGGAAGCTGTTTTTAAATCTCTGGGCAATCTGCCGGATGAATGGAGAAATATTGATATCCTTATTAATAATGCCGGCCTTGCTTTAGGACGTGATTTTTTCCAGGATGGAGATATGGATGACTGGAACACAATGATAGACACAAACCTTAAAGGTTTACTGTATGTATCAAAAGCAGTTATTCCATTGATGATATCCAACAATAAAGGTCATATTATCAATATAGGTTCTGTCGCAGGTAAAGAAGTATATGAAAGAGGTAATGTCTATTGTGCTACAAAATTTGCAGTTGATGCCATTAGCAAGGGTATGCGTATTGATCTTCTGCAAAGTGGCATTAAAGTAACTGCAATACATCCGGGTGCAGCAGACACTGAATTTTCAATTGTACGCTTTAAGGGAAATGAAGAAGCAGCAAAAAAAGCCTACCAAGGTTATCAGCCTTTGTCTGCCCAGGATGTGGCTGATGTTATTTTTTATACAACAACGTTGCCGGCTCATGTATGCATAAACGATGTAGTGTTAACATGCACGCAACAGGCAAATGCAGTGTATTTTTATAAAGATTAAATTCCACAAGTGCAAGATAAGGATCTCAGTACCCAGACAACACAAATTACTGAGCCAGTGAAATCCGTACCTGCACTCCTGCACGTGTAGTAGTTACCGGAGCGGTGGTGGCAATTTTGGGTTTGATGGTATTCTGCTCAAAATAAAATTTAAGATTCACGCGGTTATTTACAACATAATCAATAGAAGGTGCTAAACGAATTACTTTTTGCCCTGCCGTACCGTATGCAGTATTTTGATCGAGCCTGCTGTTGGAAGTTGCATCGTCACGCATACTATAATCAAACCGGAAGGTTACATCATTATCCAGCTTTTTAGCATTTTTACCGATTCTTACATTTTGTAAAAAAGGCACCCCGCGCCTTCGCCAGTTCAATCCAATAATATATTCTGTAGATTGATTTTCCGCCAATTGGTAATCAATAAGGCTTAAACTTAACTGGCGGCTTTTTCTGTATTCAACCCTTGCTGCAAGGTCATTAGCAAACGTCATATCCACTTCCAGCAACGGGCTAAATTGTTCAGCAATGGTTACGTTGGGAATTAAAAAGTATGGAATATAGTTGCCTGTGAGTGTATCGCGGAAGTAAGGCATTCCTACACGAAATGGATCCTGGAACAACAGTGCGGTGTTAAAGCTGTTCATGCTAAGTGTGCTGGTGTACCCATGGCGCAGCGTTACGTTGGTAAATATTTTTTCCAATCCTTTCACTCTTGATAAACCATTGTACGTAATGTTCCAGTTTGGCTTTGGCTTAAGCCCCGAAAATGGATTGGAGCGCAGCTTGGAATTTGAGTTTTTGATGAGGTCAACTGTAAAAGGATCCTTATCTGTATAGGCTGCTATAAAAGCAGGAATCAAAACATCCTGCGCATAACGTCCATACCCCGGTACAAAACCATCGGGATTTGGATTGTCTGGAGCATATATATTTTCTTTACCAAGGCGCTGCGATAACAAAGTTCTGTTTGCTTCAAACTGTCGGAATGTTTGGGAAATTTCCTGCGGGTCAAATTTTTCAAATAATGTTTGATAAGAAATATAACTAATGCTGAAGCTTCCCAACGCATAAGGATTAAAGCGCTGTAACCCGGATGAACCGCTTGTGTCTTTAAAAAGTTCTGAATATTGTTTATCAAAAGTTTTATCCAGGGTTACATCAATGTTCAAATCCCTGATTGGACTTACCTGCGCGGTTATGCCTAACCGTTGGTTAAACCGTTGCTGAATAAGCTGGTTGAATATCGGATCGTGTGTTAGCAAACCTCGTGCTCCCAGTTTATTTATCTGACCTGTATCGGGCTGATATCCTAAAATATATTTCCATCCGGGAGCCTCGCTTCTAAAATTCATTCCTAAAAACTGTGTGCTATCTAAATAGCCCGGCAGCAAGGTACCAAGGTCTTCTGTGTACTGCACGCCTACCCTCTTTAAGGATGTAGCAAGCTTTGCAAAGAAGCGTGGCACACCGGTTACCTCCGGCAGCATGTTTGGATCTCTTACCCGGCGTTTGTTACCGGCAGAGTCAACAGCAGTTTTTGGTTTTGGTTGTGATGCAGCAGGAGTTTCTGTATAAACAGCTCTTAAAAATTTCCATTTGTTGTACAATTGATCGAAATTGAACTCACCCGTTACATTTTTGGTGTTGCCGGTTAATAAAGTGTTACCCAGGTTTTTTGCCAGAAGTGAAGCAGCAAGCCACTCATATTTAGCCGTATAGCTGGCCCGTAAAGTTGTCCAGTCCAGAAACGGAAGTTTGGCTGTTGGCAAATTGTAAGATCCAGTAATATCATGATGATACCTTGTAGTACGTCCGCCTTTAAAAAAGTTTTTACGTACAGAATCTTTTTCTTCTTTTGTGTCTATCCTGCCAAAGGGTTCATCTACCCGTGCATTATTGATAGCATTAAAATCAAGAGTAACCGAACGGGTCAAATCCCATCTCATTGTGTAATACCTGTCAAAATAAAAGTATTTATCATAGGTCTCCGGCAGCTTAAACCCATCACCCCCAATATTGCGGGAACGCAGCGCACCAAACTGACGAAACACATCTGCCTTTACAGAAACTAACGATGGTTTATAATTAAAATTAAAATCTCTTAGAAGCGACAGCCATGGAGATTGTGATTTAATAAGTGGTTTGAAGGGTTCAATAAAACGTTGCGGAGGTGCGTAGTTATAAGCAATAGCTCCTCTGGTACGCCTGATATCTTCGCTTTCAATAATAGGATTTACACGCTCCTGGTGAGTATAGGAATAGTTAAGATCAATGTTTGAAATATCCCAGGGTTGCGAGGGTTTGTTATTAGTCTTGTTCTTTTTTACATTGGTAAAATTTATTGTTTTGATAGTGAAATCATCAATTGCATCTCTGCGGATAGAGTCCCTGTCTTTCGGATTATCGCGTAATTTATCCTTCAACTTTATGTCCAGATCATACGGATCATATTCCGGTGTACTGGTGGTTTTGCTGATGCCTGCATACACAGGTATTTGCAATGCAGCAGCTTTCGGCACAAGTCTTCCCAAATCCAGATTTGTACTTACATCGAACTGGTAAAAATCTTCACGGCTACGCTCATTTACACGTTGCTCCAAAGTTCCAAAACCCCTGCTGCGGGCACTTCCTGTAACGCTTAAGTTGCCAAGATCAGCCAGCCTTACATCTACACGCCCCAATGCAGCCCACCCTCCCCGTTCATCTAATTTTGACAAACGCAGTTCGTTAAACCAAACTTCGGTGCAGGTAGTTTCCTGTTTCACATTTTGAACAGCAAGTAACATCCCCCGCACTTCTCCAAGATTAGGGTTTCCAAGTATTGCAAATGTTTTACCGCTGGGTATTGTTTCCCGGTAATATTGTGATGGAGAGCTGCCGCTTCTGTTACGGCGTGATTTTAATTGAGTGAGGTACCTCAGGTCAAAATCAAGATTATTCTCTACGGGCCAGATAGATAAAGAATCGTTTGCGCCAAAACGGGTGAATTTCAAAGGGATTCTTACCTCATAGTAGTTGCTTACAAAATCATTTCCTATTCTTATTACAGCATCCAAATCACCATACTCCAATTGCTGGTAACCTCGTACTGATTCGGCATGAATGAACATGGAGAGACGACCATACTGACGAAGGTCCAGGTTCATTGTTTTAAATACCCCGCGGGCCTGTCCCTGAACGATGTTACAAATCTTTAAACTTAACGATTGTTCGTTCTGCAGTAATTGAATATTATTATTGCTTATTTGCTCCTGGCGCTCAATACCAGGCGGCTGACGATAAGGAACCGGTTGGCGCTGATCGTTTTCCTCTAAATTCACCGCAAGCACATCAACAGTTGTAGGATCATTTGCAGGTAAAGGTTTATAATTTCCGGTTGTGTCTGTTTCATAATTAAACTTGCGCCATTGGTTTCTTACCAACTCTAATTTTCCAAAACGCAACACAGCAGTATCTTCAAAACTTGTTAAAAACATCCGGATAAACCGAACAGACTTAAAATCTGGAATGTTACCAACTTTTACCTGGTATTCTTTTACCGGAATCCGGAATAAATACCAGGTTTCACTTCGGCGGCTGCCGTCAGCAAGATTTACGGACACTGTTCTTTTATCTGTTATAAAGTTTGCTCCCACCTGCATGTTTGGTTTCATCTCTACACGGTATTGAAAATATTCTTCCACCTCATTCAATGTATTATCCCTGTTTAATTCTTCCTGATCCGGGTATAACGTAAATGCATTGCTGAACTGATCATCGGAACCCGCAATGGGAGAATTACCATGTGGGTTATTAATGTCTTTATATCTTTCTAAAATACCAGCTCCTCTTTGATCGTAAAATTCATTTCTATAACCCAAAAAATTATCTGCAGAGGGGTCAGCCACAGCTTTTTGATAAACAGGAGCTCCAGTTCCAAAGGTTGTTTGCAACTGGTTCAGGTAGGGTTGGAACTTTGCTTTTTCTAATGAATCCGGCAAACCATCAAATCCAACATCCTGAAAAGGGCGGTCCGCAGGGTCATTGCTAAAAGCGTTTGTTACCTGAATCGGGTTGCGGGGCACTCTTCCCCATATTGTTGTATCTACAGGAAGACTGGGGCTGCTAGGTGCAGGCAATCCGTTTTCGTACAGGCGTTTCCCATCTCTTAAAACATCTTCTGAAATATTCCCAAGATTAAAATACAATTCACCACCACTGCTGTTTGGCTTGCGGATAAAAGGATCCTGCATCCAGAATTCAATGAACTCAATATTACTTGTTTCAAAATCGGTTTGGTCAATGTTGCGCATAATGCCACCCCAGGCTTTCCGTGGTTGCAGAAAACGTCCGTTGGCATTAATTCTATCTGTTGCAAAATTGTAAGGTCCTTTTTCATGCGGATAGAATGCTACATCGAATGTAGTTAGTAAGCCTTGCCCAATATCTGCTGTCCGTTGGGGAAAAATTTCTTCCTGGAACACTTGCCGTGTTTCCGGTTTTGAAAGTTCTGTTAGGTTATCTCTTATTGGATTGTTGGAGTTTCTCCTTTCCTGCAATACTGGCTCAATATTGTACCATGCCAGCTTTGCACGGTTAAAACCATACTCAAGGTTGCGGTAAAGCTCAGCTTCAGGAAACAGAATATTTCCATTTTTATCTATTGCACGTTGCGGAGTAGAAGATAATGTCCAGTTTATTAATGGAAAGCGTAAGTCAATGCTGCTGCGTGTTCCCTCAAAATCATCTACATAAACAACACCTTCGCCACCTTTACCAATTAAAGGTGAATGGCCCGGCTGCAACATAGCTGCTTCACCGTATGCAGCAATAGAGGATATTGCCCGTGTTGAATAAAATGGCAGCTTATCTAACCATTTGGAAATGCGGGGAACATCCTTTCGATAATCAAAGTCAACACCATACATTGTATTACGGATAGGATCTTCACCATAACTCTGTTTGGTGAAAAATGGTTGTTCGCCTAAACGCACAATGGTTGCGCCTAAAGTAAGATTTCTATTTAAGAGATAATCTAACCGCAGGCCCATATAATTTCGGGGCTGCATACCAAATGCAGCATTATTTTCATACTGCACCTGCACCGGCAAACCCGCGTTAATGATGGCGGCATTAATTACCCGCAATGTTCCAAGGTCATAATTGATTTCATAATCAATGTTTTCTCTTAGAATTTGCCCGCCTGCTGTAACAGTAACAGAGCCGCGGGGAATATTAAAGCCCAGTTGATAGTCTGCATTTGAAGCGGACCGGGAACGGCCAACTAATTCGAACCTGTTTAAATGAGCAAAAGTTTGAGCAATTGCTTTGATGGTATCATAAAGCGGATAATACAAATATTTTTCCCTTCCACCGGGATTTGCATATACATATTCTAAATCTCTTCCAAAGGGTTCCAGTAGCGGAAATATGATGCGGCTTTGCGAAGAGATGACTGTAAATCCTTCAATATAATCAAACACGCCGTCCGGCTGAGGATCGTTTTGGTTATTTAAACGATCCAGATTTACAAGCGATAAAATTGGAACACCTTTGAATTGCGGGAATAAACTATCGCTGATGGGTAAATATCTTTTTTCACCCAAACTTGGCTCTTCATAAACAATGTCTAACTTAAAGTCCTGTCTTTCCAACTGACCAAAACCTACACTATAAACGTTCTTCATCATCAGGTCCCAGATTGGCAAATTAGGTCGCTGGGATGTGGCTTTTAATAATTTTAAAAACAATACATTTTGTGTATTACCTGTACTGTCCGGTGGTACATCCTGTGAGAATTCTCCAACCTGGAAAACCTTACCATTATAGGTATATTGGTAAGCCACACCCAAAACTTCATCTGGCTGCAATTGCTGATTTAACGATAAAAATCCTATCTGCGGATTAAAATAATAATCACCCTGCTGCAGTTTCCGAGCAAAGGTTTTCTCAAAATCCTGTACAGGTTGTAAACCCATTGCCGATAATACACTCTGTACCTGGGTTGAATTTCTGCTACCGGGGTTTTGAAGAATGCTTCGGTACAAGTTATTAGCATCATTGCCTGGTAATATATTCGGGTTTCCTGTTGGTGCAAAAAAAGGATCGCCTTCTCCTAAATCCATCAAAGCAACAATATCCCTTGTGTCTGTTGTAATGCCGGTACGGTTCGTTACCCAAACCTCTACACGTAAAACCTGCACGTTAGAATTTACAACAGGCAAGTTGCTCATGGCCTTATTGTAATTTCTTCTAAAATATTGCGACATTAAGAAATGGCGGTTCTCTTCATATTCATCAGCTCTTAAGCTAAATGTTTGGGTGGCTGAACCTCCCTGTAGGCCTAACGATTGACGTTGTGCTCTTTGATTAGCCAGTACAGTACTAACGAACAATCTGCCGAATTGTAGCTGTGTTTTTATTCCAAAAAGTGATTGAGCCCCGGGAATTAATGTACCCTTAGAAGAAAAACTTACATTCCCTGCCTGAAACTGTTTTAATATTTCATCATCCCTTCCCTGGTAATCCAGCTTTAACTGGTTTTCAAAGTCGAAATTGGCAAGGGTATTATAATTAATTGGCAGCTTTATTTTGTCTCCAATATTAGCATCCACCTGTAGTTGGGCATTCATATTAAAATCAAACCCACCTGTTTTTCTTGCCCTTTCCGGTAATGTTGGATTTTTAATGTTTTGACCCTGGTATCCGGCAGCAATATCCACATATCCTGTAGGTCGTATCTCCACTTTGCCGTTTCCGGTGATGCGGTTCATCCAATCTGGTGAAAAACCAAAGTTTGGCTTAACATTCCTGCGATTGAGGCTTGTTAATAAATTGGCACGTTTCCGAAAATACTCCTGCTCATCTTTCCTACCCTGCAACTCAATGAATTCCTTCATAGAAAAAGTCATTGGGGTACGGTAATAGCGATTGCCAATTTTTTCAACAATGAAATATTGCTTTGTTACAGGGTCGTACTCTATATTTCTTTTAATGAAAGAAGTGTCGGAAAGATCAAAAGCATTACGGCCGGGATAAGTATAGGGGTCGCCACGGCGGTCCTTTAGAGGATATTTAGAAGTATCCTGAAAAAATTTGTAGTTATCTGCCGGATTGGAAGTGTGTTCTATTCGAGCATGGGTCTGCAATACTGTAAAAGACACAATTATGGCAGCCGCCAGAGTACGAAGTATGTAGGCAGAGTTTAAAGACAAGGTCTATTTCTCAAAAAATTAGTTAGTAATAATAGGATATTAAAGATTTTGCAAAGCTTTCTTTATCAATACTTCAACACCTATTTCAGGAGTTTGCTCGAGTACTTTTTGAATAGCATTGTCAGCAGCCTGGCGGTTGATACCTAAAGCAACCAATGCATTTAACGCATCGGCCTGCATGGTATTGCCTTTTAAAGGTGAAATATTTGGTCCAATTGGCTGCTTTGCCAGTTTATCACGCAGCTCCAAAACAAGGCGCTCCGCAGTTTTTTTTCCAATTCCTTTAATGCTTTCCAACAATCTTACATTTCCCTGAACAATAGCCCTGTTTAATTCCTCAGGCCTCATGTAAGACAACATTATTCTTGCTGTAGATGCACCAACGCCGGAAACATTTATTAGTTGTTGAAATAATTCTTTTTCAGCCACGTCAAAAAAACCAAATAAAATATGTGCATCCTCCCGTACCAGTAAGTGGGTGTGTAATAAACCTTCCTTTAAACTTTGAACTTTTGAGTATGTGTTAAGGCTAATCTGAACTTCATACCCTACCCCATTAACATCCATATAAACTGTGGAAGGTGTTTTGTTTACAAAATTACCTTTTAAAAAAGCGATCATGGGGGCGAAAATACGGGAAAACAGTCGCCAGTAGCAACCTTGTAGTTGTGAGTTGGTGTGGCAGATGATAGATGGCAGATGACGACTACCCACAACCCACTGCTCGCTCTTTTTGTATATTCGCTTATCTGATAATAATAGTTAATGAATAGAAAACCTACTGCTGCTATAACTGCTGTTGGGGCATTTGTTCCTGAGGATAAATTAACAAATGCAGACCTTGAAAAAATTGTAGATACCACTGATGAATGGATAAGGACCCGCACCGGTGTCGTGGAAAGAAGGATATTAAAGGGTGAAGGCTTAGGAACATCGGACATGGGTGCGCCAGCTGTGTTGCGTCTCTGCGAAAAAAGAGGCATTCATCCCGAAGAAATAGACCTTATAATTTGTTGTACGGTAACTCCGGATATGTTGTTTCCTGCAACAGCCAATATTATTTCCGATAAAATAGGGGCAAAAAATGCATGGGGGTTTGATGTGGAAGCAGCATGCTCCAGTTTTTTGTTTGGATTAACTACGGGTGCAGCTTTTATTGAAAGCGGCAGGTACAAAAAAATAGTTGTTGTAGGTGCAGATAAAATGAGCGCCATTACAGATTACACCGATCGTACAACATGCATTCTTTTTGGTGATGCAGCAGCTGCTGTATTGTTAGAACCAAATTACGAAGGATATGGAATTTTAGATAGCCTGTTAAAAAGCGATGGCAGTGGGAGGCATTACCTGTATATGAAGTCAGGTGGGTCCGTTAGTCCGCCTTCAGCAGAAACCGTCGCCAACAAAGAGCATTTTGTTTACCAGGAAGGGCAGGCGGTTTTTAAATTTGCAGTAAAGGGAATGGCTGACATCAGTGTCGAATTACTGGAACGGAATAACCTGACGGGCGATGATATTGCATGGCTGGTACCCCACCAGGCCAATAAACGAATTATTGATGCAACTGCCAACCGTATGGGGCTTTCGCATGACAAGGTAATGTTGAACATTGATCGTTATGGAAACACTACTTCTGCAACCATACCTCTATGCTTGTGGGAATGGCGGCAACAATTAAATAAAGGAGATAACCTGGTATTAGCTGCATTTGGTGGAGGATTTACATGGGGAGCTACTTTGGTAAAGTGGGCTTATTAAGACTTCAGCCACCCTGCTTAACAGCAAAAAATCATTTTATCTTGTTATTCACTTAGGTAAGTATTTCAATGAAGTTGATAAGTTTTAGTTTAGTAAAAGGTATCTCCATAGTTTCCGCTTAGTTATGAAGAATGGGTTTTCAAACGTTGGATAGCTTCTCTTGTCCAAGTTCATGTTTAATTTCACTTTTTACTTTCGGCATAATTATAAAGCAAAGAACTCAAACTATAAATTCATTAAATTAATTTTAAAAAGCAATGAACCAAGGGTTCAGTAAGTTTTCCTTGTTGTAAACAAGCTGTGATTGCAAATCAGTTTTATAAACACCTCTGTCCGCTGCTTTTAAAATTGCATGCCCCGCAGCCGTATCCCATTCCATTGTTGGAGCCAGCCGGGGATAAATGTCTGCTTTATTTTCTGCAAGTAACATAAGCTTCAGCGAACTACCCATGGATGCAAGCTGTACATTTTCAAACTGCTGAATAAATGCTTCTGTTTCAGCAGTCATGTGTGACCGGGAGGCGACTACTGTTACCTCTTTTTTTTCTAATAAATGCTTGAATGAATTATTTCCACTTAATGGGTCAAGCAAAACTTTTTTTTCCTTTTCAATTTTATGTACACCTGTTTCTTTGGAGCCAACATATAAAGTATTTAAACAAGGTGCATAAATCACTCCGGCAACGGGGTTACCGGCATGTATCAAAGCAATATTCACCGTAAACTCACCATTTTTTTTAATGAATTCCTTTGTCCCGTCAAGTGGATCTACCAGCCAAAAATACTCCCACTGTTTTCGCTGCTCAAATGGTATATGTTTTCCTTCTTCCGAAAGAACAGGCAGTCCTGTTTGTTCCAGGTGTTGTAAAATTATTTTATGCGCAGCACTATCTGCAAGCGTTAGTGGAGAGTTATCTGATTTCATATCTGCACCAAAATCACCGCTTTCATAAATTTTCAAAATCTTTTTTCCTGCTTCAAGAGCTGCTTTATTTGCTATTTCCAGTAATTGTGTTATGCCTGTCATTAAAATTCTTATGTTTCTTAATTCATTCAAACAATCATACCTGTGGCTACTTTGTTCGATCGTTGCGTCATCAATCAATATATATTACCCGTTTACGTGTTTCACGGTAAGATTAAAAAAAGTGATGCGTAGTACTGAGATTTATACGGGGACTGATTCATCCCGGTAAGTCAGAAAATAAGATCAAACAAATACTCCTGATGAAACTTGTTCAAGTTACCTAAGCCATTTTACCTTTCATAAGTTCACCTAACATTGCCTTGAAATTTTCCTTTTTGTTTAAATGAGGAAGTGGCTCGTTGGGCTCGGGTACACCTAAAAATCTACAAAGAGGTCCCCAACCTTCACTCACATCGTAAACAAGTAATTTCTCTGCGGGAACATATGCTTTCACATCTTCAGTATGCTTATGAAACACTTGTTCGGCAAAGGCTTTATCCTCAAATTTTCCCTGAAGATGGTCTTTGAAAATTGTTCCTTTTGCAAATTTTACGCACTTAATTACAGACCTAAGGCGGGGATTGAAAAGCAGCTTTGACATCATTTTTATTTTCTGCGAGGCCGTTTGAGGCCCTGCTTGCCAGATGGTGCTGTATATGCTGGTATACCACTTCTCAAAAGGTCTTACAGTCAAAATTACTTTTGCTTCAGGATACCGTTTCATATGCTCCTTATACCAGGGATAAGCAGGAAAGTCCACGGTTGCCTGATAGCCATTATACAGTTCATCCCATTTGGTTGTTCCTGTTTCCTTCAGTGTTGTCCAATAATGAAGATTTTCCGGGTGTACCAGCAGTTCCTTCATGTGATAGGTTTTTTTATACCCGAGCTTTTCAAGAGACGCTTTAAGAGTGTTTGTACCGGTTCGTGGTAATCCGGCTCCAATAATTTTGATTGACATTTTAGAAAAGTTTTGGTTTAGCAATAAATATTACTCAAGATACATCTAAATTTATTTCAATGCAGCATCAGACCGCTTTCTTAATTTATCTTCAATAAAAATTATTTGCTACAATCATGAATGATTAAATCAGTAAGTTTACTTTCACTACATAATTTTCTATTTGTAAAATTTGTATATTAAATTAACCTCAACTACTGCACATGAAAAGGACTCTACTTCTTCTCCTCCTGTTATTATGTATATCAATAGCATCATTCAGCCAGGCTAATGTTAATACCAAAGACACTGTAAAAAAAACACCTGCCCCAAAGGATAGAAATATGTTCGGGCAAGGGATTCCACGCGGTGTTACTATTACCACTGATGGTTTAACCGAAGGTTATGTAATGTTTGCAGTTCCTAATTCTGCCTCCGTTTATCTTATCAACCGTAAGGGTGAAGTAGTTCACGAATGGAAAGGAAATTATGGCGGCCCTACAACCTCTGCCTATCTGCTAAATGACGGATCGCTTATACAAAATGCTCTTGATCCTGATTTTCCAATATTTGCAGGCGGTGGGGAAGCCGGAAGATTACAAAAAATTACCTGGGACAATAAGATAGTGTGGGACTTTGAATATGCAAATGAAAAAGAGCATACACATCATGATTTTACTGTGATGCCGAATGGAAATATTCTTGCCATTGCCTGGGAGGCCAAGACAGCCAATGAAGTTCTGGCGGCAGGCAGAAAACCTAAATTAACACCTAAAGCCGGCCTGTGGCCTGATAAAATTGTTGAGATAAAACCAGATGGTGAACGTGGTGGTAAAATCGTTTGGGAATGGCATATATGGGATCATCTGATACAGAATTATGACTCCAAAAAAGCCAACTTTGGCAAACCCGCAGATCACCCTGAGTTGTTAGATTTAAATGTAGGCGATACTTTACCAGCTCCCATTAGCAAGGACAGCATGGCCATTCTGAAAAAACAGGGAAGGATGCCCTGGAGAAATCAAACACCCGACAATATGGGATCAGATGTCTATCATGTTAATGCCATCAAGTATAACGCTGAGTTGGACCAGATTGTTTTTAGCTCTCCTGATTTGAATGAAATTTTTATTATAGATCACAGCACAACTACTAAAGAAGCTGCGGGTCACAAAGGTGGCCGCTGGGGAAAGGGAGGAGATTTTCTCTACCGCTGGGGGAACCCTGAAAACTATCACCGGGGAGATTCTACCACCCGGAAATTATTTCATCAACATGATATTCGCTGGATTGAGAAAGGAAAGCCTGGCGCGGGTAATCTGATGTTATTCAATAATGATATCCATAACCGGGACAGTATGAATTATTCTGCCGTCTATGAAATATCCCCGCCAAGAGATCAAAAAGGAAACTATCTTCTGGAGA
Source organism: Chitinophagaceae bacterium (assembly GCA_046262255.1). Lineage (GTDB taxonomy): Bacteria > Bacteroidota > Bacteroidia > Chitinophagales > Chitinophagaceae > Flavisolibacter. The sequence goes on along the minus strand of JBHENB010000012.1, from coordinate 20,401 downwards.
AAGGTAAACCCTTTGGTCCTGAAAAACCTGTCTGGACTTATATAGCCCCGGATTCTGTTTCTTTTTGGAGTAGTTTTATTTCCGGTGCGCATCGAATGAGCAACGGCAACACATTTATTAACGAAGGAGCCAAAGCACGGTTTTTTGAGGTTACCAAAGAAGGTAAAATTGTTTGGGAATATTTAAATCCTTACCGTGGTGAAGTACGAAAACCAAACGGTGATCCAAATCCTGTAATGCCGATGACCTTTTTTGAGTTTCGGTCTACATTTATTCCGGCAGATCACCCAGGGTTGGCAAATCGAAAATTGGGACCAATAAATCCACAACCCAAAGTATTTGTTATGCCTTCACCGCCACCACCAGCTGCCGATAAAAAATAAACAAATCAATTACCTAAAAATCAAAACGTACCATTTGAAAATTTGTAATAATAGGTTCAAACTATTTCTTTACGAAACAACCTCATCGAACTTATATGAAAAAAACGCTTCTTCTTCTGGCATTACTCAGTATATCAATTGTGTCGTTTACCCAGGACACAACCAGCAATAGAGACACATCTAAGAAGGCACCTGCCCCCAGGGACAGAAATATGTTTGGGCAGGGACTCAAGCGTGGATTAATCATCACTTCAGATGGTTTAGCAGATGGTTATATATTGTATGCAGTTCCTAATTCTGCTTCTGCATACCTAATTAATCGGAAGGGGGAGGTGGTACATGAATGGAAAGGGAATTATGGTGTACTGGGTGCTTACCTGCAGAATGACGGCTCACTGGTACAAATTGCCTCTGATCCTGATTTCCCTGTGTTTTCCGGTGGCGGAGAATCGGGAAGATTACAAAAAATTACATGGGACGGTAAATTAGTGTGGGACTTTGAATATGCTAATGAAAAAGAGCATGCACATCATGATTTTGCAGTGATGCCGAATGGAAATATACTTGCTATTGCATGGGAAGCAAGAACAGCGGCAGAAGTTTTAGCAGCAGGAAGAAAACCGAAATTAATACCGAAAGCCGGGTTATGGCCAGATAAAATTGTTGAGATAAAACCAGAAGTTGAAAGCGGAGGCAAAATTATTTGGGAATGGCATATGTGGGATCATTTAATTCAGGATTATGATCCTAAGAAGCGTAACTATGGAAACCCTGCAGATCATCCTGAATTACTGGATATCAACGTTGGTGACACTCTGCCAGCCACTATTTCGCAAGACAGTCTGGATAAATTAAAAAAAATGAATCGAACCCGAAGGAATACCACAATTCATAATAGAGGCTCAGATGTTTATCATGTTAATGCAATTAAGTATAATGTTCAACTGGACCAAATTGCTTTTAGCTCTCCGGACTTAAGTGAAATCTTCATTATAGATCACAGCACAACCACCAAAGAGGCAGCGGGTCACACCGGTGGCCGCTGGGGTAAAGGAGGTGATTTTCTCTATCGTTGGGGAAATCCCGCAAACTATCGCCGTGGGGATTCAACAGATCGGAAATTATTTTTTCAGCATGATGTTCGCTGGATTGAAAAAGGTAAACCGGGTGCTGGTAATCTGACAATATTCAACAATAATAGTTCATTGAAAGACAGCATAAGTTATTCTGCCATTTATGAGATTGTTCCTCCTATAGAGAAAAAAGGAAATTACGTGATAGAAAAAGGTAAACCCTTTGGTCCGGAAAAACCTGTTTGGATTTATATAGCTCCCGACTCTATGTCATTCTGGAGCAGTTTTATTTCTGGTGCCCATAGAATGTCAAATGGTAATACCCTTATTTGCGAAGGAGCCAGAGGGCGGTATTTTGAGGTAACCAAAGAAGGTAAAATTGTTTGGGAATATTTAAATCCTTATCGAGGTGAAATCCGGAAATTAAACGGTGATCCTATTAACCCAATGCCGATGACCTTTAGTGCGTTTAGGGCAACATTTATTCCGGCCAATCACCCGGGGCTTGCAGGTAAAAAATTGGAACCTTTAAATCCACAGCCGAAAGTATTTGTTATGCCTTCACCCCCAACAGCCGATAAAAAATAAAGTGATCATTTCATACCTCAAGGCAATTAGAATGTTGTTCAAACTATTTGTATCCAAACTATCAACTCATTTATATGAAAAATATTAGACTGCTTCTGCATCTGTTGATATTTACATCAATAGCTTCATTTGCCCAACCCAAGACCAATTTGAAGGATACATCAAGTAAAAAAGCACCCGTACCAAAAGACAGAAATGTGTCTGGGCGTGGTCTTACGCGTGGGTTAAAAATGAACGGAGATGGTTTGGCAGATGGATATATTTTGTTTACCGTGCCCAATTCTGCATCGGTTTATCTGATCAACCGGAGAGGGGATGTGGTGCACCAATGGAAAAGCAATTATGGTGTATTCAATGCTTATTTACAGGATGACGGGTCGCTGATGCAAAGCGCCGTTGACCCGGATTTTCCTGTATTTATGGGTGGTGGACAAGCCGGAAGAATACAAAAAATGAGCTGGGACAACGATCTGTTATGGGACTTTGAATATGCTAATGAACAGCACCTGCATCACCATGATTTTACCGTGATGCCCAACGGACATGTTCTGGCCATTGCCTGGGAGGCCAAAACGGCGGATGAAGCCATTGCTGCAGGCAGAAATCCTAAGATAACACCCAAAGGAGGTATATGGCCTGATAAAATAGTCGAGATAGCACCGCAGGGTAAGATGCATGGAAAAGTAGTATGGGAATGGCATAGCTTTGACCATCTGATTCAGGACTTTGATAAAACTAAAAAGAATTACGGCAACATCGCCGATCATCCTGAATTAATCAATTTCAATGCAGGGGAAGATTCTTTACCGAAAATGTCTATGTCGCTGGATAGTTTCAACATACTAAAGCGGCAAGGCAGAATGGGTAGAAATGCAGATCCTGATAAGAGAGGGGCTGATATCTATCATTTGAATGCAATCAAATACAACCCCGATTTGGACCAGATAGTTTTTAGCTCTCCCGAACTGAATGAAATATTCATAATTGATCACAGCACCACAACAAAAGAGGCGGCAGGACACAAGGGCGGCCGCTGGGGCAAAGGCGGCGACATTTTGTACCGCTGGGGCAATTCCAAAAATTACGGTCGTGGCGATTCCTTAGATCAGCAGTTGCATTACCAACACGACATACGTTGGATTAGCAAAGGCGAAGCCGGTGCTGGTCATCTGACAATATTCAATAATAATATCCCTAAATGGGACAAAATGAACTATTCTGCTATCTATGAAATAGCTCCTCCTACAGATAAAAAAGGCAACTATCTTATAGAAAAAGGCAAGGCCTTTGGCCCGGAAAAACCTGTCTGGACGTATATCGCTACCGACACTGTTTCATTTTGGAGCGGTCATATTTCCGGTGCTCATCGCATGAACAACGGCAATACGTTTATTAATGAAGGAGCCAGGGGGCGTTTTTTTGAGGTTACCAAAGAAGGTAAAATTGTTTGGGAATACCTGAATCCATACGGTGGTGATATTCGCATACCCAATGGAGATCCTTTCTCGTTTAGTCGCTGGTTTGGTACATTCCGGGCTACCTTTATTCCTGCAGACCATCCGGGTTTGAAAGGTAGAAAGCTGGAGCCTATCTATCCGCAGCCTGCCGTATATGTATCGCCACCGCAAAGTAATATGAATTAAACCTGTGGTGGAGAAAGAAATAAGTCACCATACGCTTATAGTGGAAGGCTATATATGCATGGTGATTTGCCTTATTTCTACTTATCGCCAAATACGCGTAAAATCAATTACTAATGATGTTCGGTTAGTATGACCCCGTTCTCCTCCTCGCCATGGTTCGTGTCTCACGAACCACTACAATAGTATATTTACAGATGGTTAAAAGCCTACATGAATACCAGCGGAAATCGTTCATGGAAATTGGTGAAATATTTTTTTGGACTGCTACCATTAATCAGTGGCAAAAGCTGTTACAAGCGGATCATTACAAAGATATTATCATCAATTCTCTTGAATATTTAAGCAACGCAGGGAAGATTGAAGTCTTTGGATTTGTAATAATGCCAAATCATCTTCATTTAATATGGAGAACAAAAGAATTAAACGGTAAAGAAACAGCGCAGGGTTCTTTTTTAAAATATACTGCACATGAATTAAGAAAATTGCTTTATAAAGAAGACAGGCAGAAATTATACTCCTACAAGGTGGATGCTGACAATAAAAAACATGAGTTCTGGCAAAGGGATTCTTTAGCTGTGCATTTGCGCAGTCAAAAAGTAGCCTTTCAGAAATTAAATTATATTCATTACAATCCATTAGCAGATCACTGGCAGTTGGTTAAAGACCCGTGTGAGTACAAGTATTCATCAGCGAGGTATTATGAAATGAATAAAAATGAGTTTCATTTTTTAAAAGATTTGCGGGAAGAGTTTTAAAACAATTGGTTCGTGAGACATGAACCACGGCGTAGGAGTAATATGAATTAAACCTGTTTTTGGAGAAAGCAATAAGTCACCATGCGCTTATAGTGGAAGGTTATATTTGCATGGTGATTTGCCTTATTTCTACTTATCGCCAAATACGCGTAAAATCAATTACTAATGATGTTCGGCTAGTATGACCCCGTTCCCTTTTACGTATTGCTTCCAGTCATTCAATAATTCCTTGTATTTGTCAGGGTATTGTGCAGATAAATCGTGCGATTCTGTTGGGTCTTTTTCCATATCAAAGAGTTCAAAAACACCTTTACCAAAGGGGGTTTCAATTTTTGTTATTTTCCATTTTCCTTTACGAACTGCACATCTCCCAAAGAGCTCCCATCCCATAACATAGTCTTCGTTATGAACGTAGTCCTTTTTCTTATTTAACAAAGGAAGCAAGGATGCTCCTTTGTATGGCGTTATGCGCCGACCTTTATAAGATGAGGGATAAGTGCCACCCGCCAGATTAAGAAATGTGGGTGCCAGATCCATAATAGTAGTGAAAGCAGTGACGATTCCGTTACCTTCTTTCTGAAACGGCATTTTTACGATCATAGGGCAACGGATGCCACCTTCTGCCGTATAACCTTTATACAAACGATTTACAGCGCTGGAGGCATGGGCCCACTGTGGCCCGTAAGCTACATGAGAATTGTAGGTCCCCATATAAGGATATGGATTCAATTTATCAGGCGTTGCATTTACATCAAAAACATCGGCACCATTATCAGAAATAAAAATAAAAAGAGTATTGTCATATTCTCCGATCTTCTTTAGGTATTGAATTAACCGCCCAATGTTATGATCCAGGTTGTCAATCATTGCAGCATAGATTTCCATTTTTCTGGCTTCGATTTTCTGCTCTGTAGTACTAAGAGATTTCCAGGGTAACAAGGGGCGGTCCGAGATGTTATATAAATTTCCTTTTACAGAAGGAAGCTGTGGCAACCTGACTTTCGGAGCAACAATACCTTTCTTTTTTAAAGATTCAAATCGTAAAGACCTGAGGCTATCATATCCAATATCGTATTTACCATGGTATTTTTCTATATATTCTGATGGTGCTTGCAACGGCCAATGCGGTGCAGTATAAGCAGCATAAAGAAAAAACGGCTTTTTGTCTACCCTACCTTCCCTTATAAATGTTATCATTTTGTCTGTGTAAACATCAGTCGAATACTGTCCATTGGGATAGTTAGTAAACTCGCCATCTGCCCAAAATGGATTTAAACGTGTATTGGGATGAAAGTGATTTGCGAAAGCATCAAGCAATGCAAAGGATCTTTCAAAACCTTTAGCTGTGGGGCTTTGTTGAGGTGTAAGGCCCAGGTGCCATTTTCCTGAAATGTATGTGTGATACCCTGCATCCTTCAATAGCTGTGCAATAGAAACAACCCTGTTATTGAGATAACCTTCATATCCTGGTTTACCTACTTGTTCGGGAATATTAGGTACTCGCTCAGCCATATTTCCCAAACCGGCAATATGATGATCGGTTCCAGTTAACAACATAGCCCTGGAAGGCGAACAGGTAGCTGCTGTATAAAAATTGGTAAATAGCCGTCCCTGCTTTGCAAGTGCATCAATGTTGGGGGTGGCAATTTCACTTCCGAAACATCCAAGATCTGAAAACCCGAGATCATCCGCTACGATTAATACGACATTGGGTGATTTCTTCTGTTTCTGTTTTTCGAATGAATAAAATAAACAGCAAAGAATGATGAGCAGAAGGTAACGGATTTTCATTGGTAAGTGATCTTTAGTTTACTTTTGGAATTCAACATCATCTAAAGTTAACCCTTAGCGGGTTGCATCATCCTACAAAGGTAAGTTCAATAGGATGGTATTGTAATCAAAGACAGATGATACTGTCCTGTAAATAGTTACTTAAATAGATACCCTTGCGCACAGGCTAACAAACAAATATGAACTATAATGGGAAAGCAAAATCCATGGAAAATAAAAAAGGGAAATTAAAGCTTACGCTTCTTCTTGTTAGTAGCCTGACAATAATGTCGGTAATTACCATTTCACCTGCATTACCGCAGATGGCGAAAGCCTTCTCTAATATTGAAAATGCGGAGTTCCTGGTGAAATTAGTTTTAACCTTGCCTGCATTAATGATAGCCCTTTTCTCTCCAATTGCAGGACGCCTGATTGACCGGCATGGCCGATTGCGAATTTTATGGCTATCGCTGGTACTATATGCTCTATCGGGAGGGGCCGGATACTTCCTGGATAATCTTTACCACATCCTTATAACCAGGGCGGTGCTCGGCATATCGGTTGGGATGTCCATGACTATAGTGATTACACTGATTGCTGACTACTTTGAGGGTATGGAACGACAAAAATTTGTTGGCTTACAGATAGCATTCATGTCATTGGGTGGAATTCTATTTATTGGGCTGGGCGGTATTCTTGCAGACTTCGGCTGGAGATATCCCTTCCTTATTTATTTATTTTCTCTCCTGGTTCTTCCCCTTAGTATCATGTTTCTGCATGAGCCGGCAATTGCAGAAAAAAGAAATCAGGCTAACCCGATTGTCAGGGCTCCCCGAATAATCTGGATGTTATTCCTCAACACCATGCTTATGTGGATAATTTTCTTTTTAATACCTGTACAAATACCCTTTCACCTTAAGGCCATCGGAGTGGAAAAGAATTCGTTGATAGGAGCCGCAATTGCAATGGCTACAGCATTTTCTGCCGTTTCATCCTTTTCTTATTCGAGGATAAAAGGCCGGTTAAGTTTTCTTTCTGTTTTTTCTATCGGATATTTACTCATGTCTGCAGGCTTTGTTTGCATTTCCATCTCCAACACTTATGTATTGGTTGTTATCGGGATGATGTTATCGGGATTGGGTATTGGTATGATGATCCCCAATACCAATATGTGGGTAATGAAAATCGCTCCGCCTGAAATCAGGGGAAAGGAAATTGGAAAGCTTACAACTTTCTGGTTCTTTGGTCAATTCATATCTCCGATTATCTTTTTCCCGATTTTAAATGTTCTATCCCTTTACTACGCATTTATGCTGGCCTCCATATTTCTTTTCCTGATGTCCATCGGTTTCCTGATTTTTCATTTCAGCAAACGTGGAAAATCTATTACTTAATTTATTTCACACAATCATACCGGCAGCTACAGTTTCATTCGTTCCTTCATCAATTAATATAATACTGCCCGTTTGCCTGTTTTTACGGTAAGGATCAATTAACAGTGGTTGCGCAGTACGAAGACTTATACGGGCAATATCATTCATTTCCAGACTGGAAACATTTTCTATCCTGTGAAGTGTATTGATGTCCACTTTATATTGGATGTCCTGCACCATTGCCACGCATTCTTTGGTTGTATGCCGCAATACCAGCTTCGCTCTGCCGGATATAGGTTTCTGGTTCATCCAGCAAACCATTACATCCATGTCCTGCTGTATTTCGGGTTGATTGCGCAAACGTACGATCATGTCACCACGACTAATATCCAGATCATCCTGTAATGTGATAGTAACAGACATCGGTGGAAATGCTTTTTCCATTTGCTCACCACCTAATTCAATGGTTCTTATACGGGTGGTAAATCCAGATGGTAATATGGTTACCTCATCCCCCACTTTAAGAATACCGCCTTCCATCCTGCCGGCATAACCGCGAAAATCCTGGTGCTCATGTGTTTGCGGCCTTATCACTAATTGAACAGGAAAACGGCAATCAATATGATTATAATCACTTGCAATGTGTACATTTTCCAGCAGGTATAATAATGTTGGTCCCTGGTACCACGGCATATTTTCTGACCTGTCCACTACGTTGTCTCCATTCAAAGCGCTGATGGGTACAAAATTCACATCCACCACATCCAGCTTGGATGCAAAAGCTTTGTACGCTTCTACTATCTCATCATAGGCACTTTCATCATAATCTACAAGGTCCATCTTGTTGACACAAACAATAATGTGCGGAATTCTTAATAACGATGCAATGAAAGAATGACGATGAGATTGTTCTACCATTCCTTTACGGGCATCAATCAATATAAGCGCAAGATTTGCAGTAGAGGCACCGGTGACCATATTGCGGGTGTATTGAATGTGACCCGGTGTATCGGCAATAATAAATTTTCTTTTAGGCGTGGCAAAATACCGGTATGCCACATCAATGGTAATCCCCTGCTCTCTCTCTGACTTCAATCCATCAGTAATTAAGGACAGGTCTATATAATCAAAGCCTTTTTTTTCACTGGAATATTTTACTGCTTCCAACTGGTCTTCAAAAAGAGATTTGGAGTCGAGTAAGAGTCTCCCAATTAAAGTGCTTTTCCCGTCATCTACACTGCCGGCTGTAGTAAATCGTAGTAATTGATTTGATGCATCAACGTTCATGAAAAAATTGTTTAAATGATATTAGAAGTAGCCGCTTTTTTTCCGGTCTTCCATAGATGTTTCGGAACGTTTATCATCGGCCCGGCCGCCGCGTTCCGTAGTTCGTGACAGAGCAACTTCTTTGATTATGGTATCCAGATCAACTGCATCTGACTCAACGGCCCCAGTAATAGGCATGTCGCCACAGGTTCGGAAACGAACCTGCATCAGGCGGGGTTTTTCTGTAGGTTTTAAGTTGATGTATGAAGAATTGGAAAGGATCACTCCATCCCTTATAATACATTCTCTTTTATGAGAGAAATATAAAGAAGGCAACGAGATGTTTTCAGAACGGATATAATTCCACACGTCCATTTCTGTCCAGTTAGAAATTGGAAATATTCTAAAATGTTCACCAATGCGTTTTCTTCCGTTAAAAAGATTCCATAATTCCGGCCGCTGATTTTTAGGATTCCACTGTCCAAATTCATCACGATGCGAAAAGAAACGTTCCTTGGCCCTTGCCTTTTCTTCGTCTCTGCGGGCACCGCCTAACGCAGCATCAATTTTGTGTTTTTCAATTACATCCAGCAGTGTTGTAGTTTGTAAAACATTACGGCTTGCATTATATCCCGTTTCCTCCTGCACATGTCCTTTGTCAATGCTTTCCTGCACCAATCCTACTATTAATTGTACTCCCAGCTCTTTCACCAACCAGTCGCGGAACTTCAGTGCCTCAGGAAAATTATGTCCTGTATCAATATGAATTAAAGGGAACGGAATACGGGCCGGGTAAAAAGCCTTTTTGGATAAATGCGTGACTACAATAGAATCTTTACCTCCGGAAAAAAGTAATGATGGCCGCTCAAATTGCGCCACCATTTCCCGGATAACGAAAATGGCTTCTGCCTCCAATTCTTTTAAATGCGATAAATAATATCTATTCATTGCCAATCCTGATTTGCGACTCTACAAAATTGATTATTTTATCCAAAGATTCTTCTATTGTTTCTTCATTGGTGTTCACTTCCACATCAGGACTTAACGGAATTTCATAAGGTGCACTCACTCCTGTAAAATCCGGAATAATTCCTTTTCTTGCTTTTGCATACAAACCTTTAATATCCCGCTGCTCACAAACTCCAACAGGACAATTTACATGCACTTCAATGAACCTGTCATCCACAATATTTTTAATAAACATCCTGTCCTGTTCGTAGGGAGATATGAATGCACTGATGATAATCAACCCTGCATCCATCATTAGTTTTGCAACTTCCCCAATACGTCTTAGATTTTCTTTCCGGTCCTGTTCTGTAAATCCCAGATCTTTATTCAGCCCCTTTCTTATATTATCTCCATCCAGAATAAATACTTTATAGCCTTTGTTAAATAAATAATTCTCCAGCCGCAAAGCAAGTGTTGTTTTCCCGGAACCTGATAAACCGGTCAGCCAGATCAACCGTGGTTCCTGCATGAACAATAATTTTCGTTGTTCATAGGTTACTTTGGAATCAAAAGGGAATAAAAAATTGTTCAAAGGCTTATAAGTTGTAGTACCAATAAATAAAAGTGATGCAAGCTAAAGTATATAATATGGTAAGAGGAAACCCCACTTTAAAAAAATCTTTAAAAGAATAATTACCCGGACCGTACACCATCAGGTTACACTGGTAACCAATAGGCGTAATAAAATCACCGGAAGCTGCAAAAGCAATGGCTACAAAAAAGGGTGTTGTAGGCACCTGTAACTTTTCAGCTAACGCAACAGCCAGCGGAAAAACAATGGACATAGCAGCAGCATTGGATAATACTGCTGTAATAAATACAGTGACCACAAAAAGTAATATGATTGAAACAATGGGTTCTATGCCAGTTAGTTTAAGCACTGACCCGGCAATTATATCTGCCGCACCTGATTTATGCAAGGCAAACCCTATTGCAAGGGAAGCAATCAGCAGCACCGCTAAATCAAAATCAAATGCTGCCCTGATGTCCTTAAAATTTAAAGTTTGTACAGATATAAACAAGAGTATACCAACTAGTGCAGACATAAATAAATCCATAACCCCCGTGATGCCAAGAATCAGCAAACACACTGCACCAAATGTTACCAGTTTACTCAGCAAAGAACTTTTTTCAGTTACCAGTTTGATATCATGTTGTTTCAACAGAAACAGGTCAGAATTATTTTGCTGTATCTTATTTCCTCCCAGTAAAAGCAGCAGGTCACCTGCGTTCAGTTCCGTTTCACCCACCGATCCGGAAATTCTCTTTCCCTGGCGATGCAGGGCTATTATAGAAGCGTTGAATAATTTGCGAAAATCTGATTCTCTTACTTTTTTTCCTACCAGGATGGAATTAGCAGGTATAATGGCTTCTATGCAATTATGATGATTATAATTTTTTAATGCAGTTGCATCCGGCAAGGTCAATCCTCCCACCTCCTTTACCAAACGGGCTATGGCAGCAGTGCGACCTGAAAAATAAAGTTGATCACCTGCCTCTATTTTTTCATCCGGGGAAACCGGGGAAATTACAGAGCCATTGCGCCCTATTTCAAACAAATAAACATCTTTTAAATTGCGCAGGTTTGCATCTGTAATGCTTTTTCCAGCTAATGTGGATGCTTGTTCCACAATTGTTTCCACTATATATTCATTGGTATGTTCTTCCATTTCGATTGTTGCACTTTTTTTATTAGGCAAAAGCATATATCCAATGGTATATAAGTAAACTAACCCCAATACAGTTACAATTACTCCAAGAAAAAGGAAATCCTTGTAAGACAGGGGCACCCCGCCTGATTCTATGATCAAACCGCTGAGCAACAAATTTGTTGATGTGCCAACAACAGTTATCATACCTCCCAGCACTGTTGCAAAAGAAAGCGGGATCATAAATTTTGAGACAGGCAAATTTTTGCTATCCACCCATTCCTTAACATAAGGAATCATAAAAGCAACAATAGGTGTGTTATTGATGAAAGCCGACGCTGAAGAACAGAAAAGCATCATCCGCATCAAAAACTGCTTTGGCCTCATCTGCGGCCTAAAAACATAATTAAAGAAAGCATTGCCAAACGCCTTCCGAAACCCAGAGGAAAGAATTACCAGCAAAAAAATGACTGCAATCTGTTTGTTCGCAAGGCCTTTCAAAACTTCTTCCGGTGTAAGCACCTGGAATAGCATAAAAGCCAAAACGGCAATTAGGAATAATATAGAAGGACGAGCCCAATTACTGTATAAAGCAATAATAAGAAAGAGCACAACAATTAAAACCAGGTAATAAGGGTGCATTACTGAAGTTTAAAGATTATTTGTCTATATTGAATGATATTTTATATGCAGGCAAAGTATTACTAAAGTATACTACTTGAACAATTCAGATATTACCTTTTCCGGCTCCATACAATAAAATCTGTCGGTGGAATTGTACTAACCCCTAGCTGTCTCAGCATGTTTACAATTTGCCCGCGGTGGTATGTGCCATGATTAAATAAATGAAGCAGCACCTGGTACACCGGCTGTTTGAAACTTTCTTTTTTTGTGTTCTGGTAAATAAATTCATGCTGCAACATATGTTCCTGCGCATTACTGATCCAATCCTTCCATTGACGGCTTTGCTGCATTAATCCATCAGCCACATCTTTCATTTTGCCCACATTACCTGCACCTGGGCGAACGATTCTTTCGCTTAATTTCATCCGCTGCCACCACATACTTTCCGCATCCCACATGTGTAATACAGTTTTGTACACAGTGCCGAAGCTACTTGCTACCTCTGCATCATATTGGGCTTCGGGCAGGGAATGAATTACATCAAGCAATGTTTGATTTGCCCAAATGTTGTAATGCGAGTACTGAACAAATAATTCTTTCATTGCACAAAGATTCTGGTGTAAAATAATCTTACCCTGATGTAAATAGTAAATATTTTTGTCCACTTTATACACTCTATTTAAAAACAACTTCAAATGCCAGACAAAAACTATCCATTTAAAGGATTTAGTTCTGCGGCCATTCATGCAGGTCATGAAAAAGATTCCCATTCTGCCCACCTGGTTCCTATCTATGCTTCCAGTACTTATGTTTATGATACAGCAGAACAAGGCATGAAAAGGTTTAGCGGCGAAGAGCCCGGATATATTTATTCCCGCTGGGGAAATCCCACCATGACAGAAGCTGAAGAAAAAATTGCGGCACTGGAAACTTTTGGATTAGGGTTAGATGCAAAAGGTATTTTACACGCATCGGGCATGGCAGCAATTTCCACATTATTACTCACCACGCTAAAAGCAGGAGACAAAATTTTAACCCATTATTCTTTATATGGCGGTACGGAAGAACTCATCCATAAAGTGCTGCCACAATTAGGAATTACTGCAGTAATAACTGATTTGCGGCAATTAGAAAAGGTAGAAGACATAATTCAAAAGGACGCAGCAATTAAAATGATGTACCTGGAAACGCCTGCTAATCCAACCATTCAATGCGTAGATTTAGAAGAGCTGAGTACCATCGCTAAAAGACGACAGCTAACGGTTGCATGCGATAACACTTTTGCAACTCCTTACCTGCAACAGCCCTTTAAGTATAATATTGATTTTGTAGTTCATTCCACCACAAAGTTTCTCAATGGACACGGTACAGCAATTGGTGGTATTTTGCTTGGACGTGATGTGGAATTAATGAACACGAAAATTACAAAGGCCCACCGGTTGTTAGGTGGAAATGCAAATCCTTTTGATGCTTTTTTATTGATCAATGGTATGAAGACTCTTGAATTAAGGATGGACCGCCACTGCCATAACGCAGTGGAAGTGGCAAATTTTTTAGAACAACATCCAGAGGTGGCCAAGGTTAATTATACAGGATTAACATCGCACCCGGATCATCATATCTCTACCAAGCAAATGCGTTATCCAGGTGCTATGTTGAGTTTTGAATTAAAAGGCGGCCTGCAAAACGGCATTAATTTTATGAATAAGCTGCAAATGTGTGTCCGCACAGTTTCCCTTGGCACCTGCGATACTTTGCTATCACATCCTGCATCTATGACACATTATGGAGTACCACAAGAGCAACGCGAGCAATATGGTATCACCGACGGGTTAATCAGAATGAATGTTGGAATAGAAAATGTGCAAGATATTCTCAAAGATCTGGAGCAGGCATTGAGTTAATAATTAATTTACATTACTTAATAGTGCAGAGATTATGAAACTTTTGATTTACCTGTTCGTTCTGTTAGTAATTTTTTCCGGCAACACAGCTCCGAAAAAATTTCATACCATCATTCGCAACGGAATAATTTACGATGGTAGTGGCGGCAAACCATATAAAGCAGATATAGGCATCACTGCGGATACCATTGCATTTATTGGAAATCTGTCAAGGGCTTCTGCCAATCATGTTATTGATGCCAAAGGAAAGGCAGTTGCCCCCGGCTTCATTAATATGCTAAGCTGGGCAACAGAATCACTGATACAAGACGGAAGATCAATGGGTGATATTCGCCAGGGGGTAACTCTTGAAGTATTTGGTGAAGGCTGGAGCATGGGGCCACTAAATGCACAAATGAAAGAAAGAGAAGAAAAAGACCAAACGCTCATTAAATACCAGATAACATGGAACACTTTAGGAGAATACCTGCAAATGCTGGAAAAGAAAGGCATTTCGTGCAATGTGGCCTCATTTGTTGGAGCAACAACCATTCGTATTTATGTAATTGGAGAAGACAACAGGGATCCCACTCCTGCTGAGCTGGATCATATGAAGCAACTGGTGGCTCAGGCTATGGAAGAAGGGGCGTTAGGTGTTGGTTCATCTCTTATTTATCCCCCCGCTTTTTTTGCAAAAACTGGTGAACTGATCGAATTATGTAAAGTTGCTTCAAAGTACGGGGGCATGTACATAAGCCATATGCGAAATGAAGGAAATCAGTTGATGGAAGCACTGGAGGAACTGATCACAATTTCAAAGCAGGCAAACATTCCGGCAGAAGTATATCATCTAAAAGCTGCAGGCAAAAACAACTGGAACAAAATAGATAGCGTCGTTCGCAGAATAGAGAATGCACGGAAGAATGGTTTAAAGATCACTGCGGATATGTACACATATACGGCTGGAGCAACTGGTTTAACTTCTGTATTTCCACCCACTTTGCAGGATGGTGGCTTTGGTAAATTGTGGGAGAGATTACAACAAGATGCAGTAAGATCTGAAATGAAAAAACAAATGCATGTTGACGCAACAGATTGGGAAAACCTCTATTATGGCGCAGATGGCGGAAAAAACATATTGTTGTTAGGCTTTAGAAGAGATTCACTTAGAAAATATATAGGAAAAACATTGGCAGAAGTTGCTCAAATACGTAACAGCACCGAAGAAGAAACAGCAATAAACTTAATTGTTGAGGACAGCAGCCGTGTTGATGTTGCTTATTTTTTAATGTCTGAAGCAAATGTAAAAAAGCAAATGAAACTTCCGTGGGTGAGTTTTGGCAGTGATGCATGGTCAGCAGCACCGGAGGCTGTGTTTCTAAAAACAAATGTCCACCCAAGATCTAATGGAAACTTTGCACGGGTGATTGGCAAATACACAAGAGATGAAAAAGTGCTGACTTTGCCGGAAGCAATTAGAAAATTAACTAAACTGCCTGCAACTAATTTGAAACTTAAAAAAAGGGGCCAATTGAAACACGGCTATTATGCGGATGTTGTAATCTTTGATCCAAAGACAGTAAAAGATCATGCGACATTTGAAAAACCGCATCAACTGGCTACCGGTGTTACAGATGTTTTAGTGAATGGAATACAGGTTTTGAAAAACGGCAGGCATACAGGGGCAACACCTGGCAAATTCCTTAAAGGTCCGGGATGGAAGCGTAAATGAATTGATGCCATTCTTCTGCTGCAGAAGAGATTAACACATTATTCATCACAACAAATACCTAATCCCCTACATTTATTCCGTTATGGATATAAAAATTCGCGGAGCAGTAAAAGAGGATTGTACAAGAATATTAGAACTGGTGCAGGAATTGGCGCGGTTTGAAAAAGCACCCAAAGAAGTAACAGTTACATGTGAGCATTTTACCCAAAGTGGTTTTAGCAGCCGTCCTGTCTGGTGGGCTTTTGTAGTTGAAGTGGATGGCGTAATCCAGGGCTTTGCCCTCTATTATATACGATTTAGTACATGGAAGGGACAAAGAATGTACCTGGAAGATTTTTATATTACCGAAGAGATGAGGGGAAAGGGATTAGGTAAATTATTATTTGACCGGTTAATAGCCGAAGCAAAGCGAAGGAAATTAAATGGTATTCAATGGCAGGTTTTGGAATGGAATGATACAGCCATTAATTTTTACAAGAAATACGATACTGTTTTTGATAGTGAATGGGTGAACTGTGCAATCAACCTTGACTAAGTTTGATTCAAAAGCAATTTGGATCTTAATATACCTTGCAAAGTTGCAACTTAATCGAGTTAAGCCACACCTTCTGTCTGTACATTCTTATTTATTTTTTGTATTAACCCCTGCAGTACTTTACCGGGTCCTGCTTCGGTAAAAATGCAATGGACGTTGCTAAATTTTTAGAAGAACATGATGCCGTTAAGAAAGTAAATTACCTGGGATTGACTTCGCATCCTGATCATACTTCCCTGAAACAAATGAGGCACCCAGGCCCAATGCTAAGCTTCGAATTAAAAGACGGATTGGAAGCTGGTAAAAAATTCATTGATAAGTTACAAATGTGTGTAAGAGCAGTTTCGCTTGGTACTTGTGATACACTGTTATCTCATCCTGCTTCAATGACACATTTTGGTGTACCCAAAGAAAGCAGGGAGCAATATGGAATTACAGATGGACTCATCAGGATGAGTGTTGGTATCGAAAGTGTTGCGGATATTTTAAAGATCTTGATCAGGCATTAAATAATAAAGTTCATAAACCTGCGGTTAAGGCTCATCAAATTTAAGGGCTGATAGGTGCTGTCGCAATGAATTAATATACCTGATAAATCACCAGTGCAGCGATTTGTCTAATGTTTCTATCCACAGAGAAAATATTTTTTTAAGCTACTATTTAAGGCGTATCTTTTCTATCCTCTATAACTGCATTTTCTCTGATCGAAATATTTATCGTCTCTAACAAGTGTCATGAAAAAGATTATTTCCCCATTCAGTTTTCTGCTATTTGCAATTTGCACCACAGCATTTGCGCAAGATTTTTCCAAAGAAGAAATCAGCCAATGGCAGAAGCAGGCAAAGAGAATTACTATTATCCGCGACAACTGGGACGTACCGCACATTTATGGAAAAACAGATGCCGATTGTGTTTTCGGATTAATGTATGCACAGTGCGAAGACAATTACAGGGACATAGAAGAAAATAACATCGAATCCTTGGGAAGAGCCGCTGAATTATATGGTGAAGCGTCACTGGAAGATGATGCCAATGTGGCAAGATTTGAATGTGTGAAAAAAGGAAAAGATCTATATGCAAACGCAGGCCTATTTTTGAAGAGTATATGCAATGCTGCCGCAGCAGGCATTAACTACTATTTGTATACCCATCCTGGTGTTGAAAGACGATTGCTTCATCGCTATGAGCCATGGTTTTTTCTTGTTACAGACACCTATAGCCCCGCCGGTCATGGCATTACACGGGCAGAAAGAATAAAAGCCTATACAATTTCCATAAAGTCGCAGCCGGAAGGCTCCGATAAATTAATTTATAAAAATGAAAGTGGATCGAATGCTATGGCTTTGGCGCCTGCAAAAACAAAGAGTGGTCACAGCATGTTGCTTATCAACCCTCATGTAAATCTATCGGACAGGTACGAAGCTCATTTAATAAGTGAGCAGGGCTTAAACGTTTCTGGTTTTGCTTTCTTTGGCTCAATTTATATCTGGAGCGGATTCAATGAAAATGCAGGCTGGGCGCACACAAATACTGCATCTGATTATGAAGATGTTTACCTCGAACATTTTAATCATCCTTCCGATTCTACTCTTTATAAGTACGGCGATGGTTACCGGAAAGCCGTTTTCTGGAATGATACATTGCTGTATAAAAGCGGGGATAGCTTAAAGCAAAAAGTTTTTCTTTTTCGTAAAACACATCGGGGGCCGGTAACAGCTAAACGTGACGCATGGTGGGTGACAGTACAAAACGCAAATAGTAATCCGGCTCAGTATCTGCTGCAGGTTTGGGCAATGTCAAAAGCCAAAAATCTTAAAGAGTTTACTGCTGTTATGGGCAATGTTCAACTAAGCACCAACACAATGTATGCAGACCGTTTCGGCAATATTGCTTACTGGCACGGCAATGCTATTCCCAGGCGAAATATAAATTTTGATTGGCGTTCTCCTGTGGATGGCAGCAACCCCGAAACAGAATGGAAAGGCGTACATCCGCTAAATGAAATTGTACATATAATAAATCCATTATCGGGATGGTTGCAAAATTGTAACACTCCACCCTTTGAAGCAGCGGGCAAAAGCAGTCCAAAAAAAGAAAACTATCCGGTATATATGTCCTATGAGACCGCAAGCTTCCGAAGCGAAGAAGCTATAAGGTTATTATCTGCTACGGGCCAAGTTTCTTTTACAGATTTTGAACACATGGTCATGAGTAATCATCTGCCGATGATGGCTAATTGGCTGCCCCAGATTATTGCTGCCTACAATAAGGAAATAATCAATCAGCCGGAGCTGCAAACAAAGCTAAAATACGTTGTAGATACGCTTCAAAAATGGAACTACCGCTATTCAACCACAAGTCAGGCAACTACTTTGGGTGTATTCTGGTGTATCGCTTACCGGCAATGGCTGATAAAACAAGGACCTGCTTTTATAAACACAACATCTACCAATTTCTGGGGGCAGAAACAATTACCTGTGCCTGATTCAATAGCAGTTTCTTTGCTTAGTATGGCAGCAGATACTTTAAAAAGAAGATATGGAACAGCATTTATTCAATGGGGTGAAATAAACAGATTACAACGCATAAATAGAAAGGAAAACTTTGATGACAACAAATTCAGCTTACCGGTAGCTGCAGTTCCAGGTTGGATGGGTTCCTTGTTCGCATTTTATCCGCGTACTGCATCAGATGGAAGTCTCGACCAGGGAGAACGGCAAAAAAAATTATATGGAATGATGGGGAATAGTTATGTGGCTATTATAGAATTTGGTCCGAGAGTAAAAGCCAAATCTATTCATTGTTTTGGTCATAGCTATGATCCCGGTTCACTTCATTATTATGACCAATCACACTTGTATGTACAGGGAAAATTTAAGGAAGCATATTTCTATAAAGAAGATGTACTGAAACATGCAGAAAGAAAATATCATCCTGGCGAATAAAACTGAATTAAAAATATGCTCAGGTATATTCTATCACCACTAAAACTAACTGACATGAGAAAAATTCTTTTCGGATTCAGCATCCTACCCTGTGCAGCTTCCATCGAAGCACAACCTACAATTGATCCACCTATCACCACACATGAATAAAAAAGATACCATCCCCGCACTGCCGGGTTTTGGTCCGGTGGCTCCGCTCGAAAGAATAGCAACACTTGACATCCTTCGTGGATTTGCTCTTTTATGCATCCTTATCGTTAACTGGTCAGTAGATTTAAAATGGGATGTTGATTATTGGGAAGGATTCCGGGAGACAACTGACATCATTGCATATCATATGGTCGAATTTTTTCTCAATGAAAAGTCCTGGCCTATGTTTTCTTTCTTGTTCGGCTTAGGATTTACCATTCAGATGCAGCGGGCAAAGGATCGTGACAGTAATTTTACTAAGGTTTATAGCAGGCGGCTTGTAATTCTGTTTTTAATAGGCGCTGCACATTATATTCTTACTGAAAGGGATATCTTATTCCAATATGCCATATTCGGTTTTCTCTTATTCCCTCTCCGTAAACTAAACCTAAGGCTTTTGATTGTGCTGTCACTACTTTGTATTACCGGTGTCTTTTATATTCTGCAGTTAATGTTTACAATAATCAGAAACGCATCGCCAGGGTAAATAGCGCTAAAACAGTAATACCTGTAGACTCAGCCCTTCTCGATTCTTATGTGGGAGTTTATGAAACTTCGGAACGTACTTTCTTTATTACAAGGGAGAAAAATGAGCTCGTCGTACAACCGAACGGCCAGTATCCATCACGTTTGCTTGCTGAATCGGATACCAAATTTTTTAAAAGATTTTCCACTCTGCAAATATCGTTTGTTAAAGATTCGACTGGAACAGTGAATACGCTTCTGGCGACACTGGAAGGAAAACCTTTGCTATATCGTAAGATTCAGTCAGGGCAGCCAGTGATTGATGGTGTAACACTGCGGCAGGTTGCAAATAAAGAGAAGGAAGACAGCATTTATGCAAACGGTTCTTTTGGTGCAATAGTGTCCATGCGTGCCAGTGAATTCTGGAAGAAAATTTCTTCATGGACTTCATACATCTCATGGTTGGGCGATCCGTTCCCACTATTTTTACTGGGGCTCTACGCCGGGCGCAGACGAATCT
>JBHENB010000011.1:389-57546 GCA_046262255.1 Chitinophagaceae bacterium | reverse complement strand
GTACAAAACAGGGAAGGCAAAGTAGACGTAGTTGGCTGGGGAGCTACTGCCGAATATCAAATGGCCCGCAGGTTTGTTGTTTACGGAAATGTGTATTCCGACAGACTCCAGGATATTGATGTAGTAAAAGACCCCGTTACAGGTGGCGAACAACGCACATTTGTTACCTTTTTTAATGCTCCGGAATTAAGGTTGAATGTTGGATTGCGTAATGAAAATGTATGGAGAAATGTAGGTTTCAACATCGTGTACAAATGGCAGGATGAGAATTACTACGAGAGCACCTTTGCTACAGGTACGCTACCATCTTTTGGAATGTTCGATGGCCAGGTTTCCTACAAAGCTCCGAAATCAAAAAGCATTTTCCGTTTAGGCGGCACTAATCTTACTAACAACTATTATCGCACAGGATACGGCAGCCCTTATGTTGGTGGGTTATATTACGTGAGCTACGGATATAACATCTTCTAACGAGTTATCTTAAAAAGAAAACCCGTCTTTTCACGATAGACGGGTCTTTTATTGTTAGGGTTATAGAAATTGATTAACCAAACAAACCACCTTTTTTCAATGCCCTAACACCTTCTGCTATTTTGAAGCCGTTCTGATAAATTTCAATCTTGTAATTTCCAATTTGAAAATCGTTTTGCTTCAGGGGCACCTGGATACTTTTCTGGGTGTTTTGCTCATATTCTGTAGTAATCCTTGATGTAAATTGCCTATCACCATCAGTACGTGTTGTAAGTGTGCCTGAACCAAAAGATGGATCGGAAACAACCTGACCATTTGGAGCAGTTACAATAACATATAAGTCTGCGGGGCCTGATCTTGCAACTCTGTTCTCAACATCAAAAGAAATCACTAATTTATCTACACGTTTAGCTGTTGTAGTTTCTTTTTCTTTACCACTCTTTTTTTCATTTACAGGTCTGATCTGAATATTTTTAGCTGAGAAAGTAGAAGCTACATCTACGGTTTGCGCTAATTCCTCTTTTTCGGCGGTAGTTGTTTGCAAATTAGATTCCAAAACCTGCTTTTCCTGAGTTAATGCAGTGTTGGTGGATGCTAATTGCTGATTTTCACCGGTTAATCTTGCTACTTCTTCCTCCAGGTTATTAATTTTATTATTTAACTGAGATATAAGACCTCTTGCCCGGCTTAATTCTGCTGCTGTGGCGTTTTTATTATTAACTATTTTATTGATCTCGGTTTTTAGCCTTGCTATTTCTGATTGGCGATCGCTCAATTGCCCTTGCAGGTTGTTATTATTACCGGTGATCGAGTCTAACCGGGACAGGGATTCGTTATACAAGGTCTGAACGGAATCTCTTGCTGTCATTGCGGTACTTGCTTCAGTTTGCTTAACGTGAAGAGTCTCACCACTTTTATTTTTATCATACAAAAAATATCCCCAGGTACCAAGTAAGCCTGCGGCCAATAAACCAATTAATATATTTTTGGTGTTATTGTTAGTGCTTCTTACAGGACGATTTTCGGGTTGGTCAGCAGAAGGATAATTAGTATTTGCCATTTTAAAGGGGTTTAGTTATTAAATAAGTGTGGTTGATTATGGACATAGAAAGGCTTAGCTTTTCAATTTGACGCAATGCATCCTAAAATCGTGCCGAAAAAATAGAAAGCGATTCAATTATCACAGATGGCAAAAGCAGAAATAATCTCAGAACTACATAAAGGAGTGTTTAAACCTGTGTATTGGCTGGAAGGGGATGAAGAATATTTTATAGATCAGGTACTGGACTATGCGGAACAAAATATAATTACTGAAAGTGAAGCCGCGTTTAATTTGACTATCTTTTATGGAAAAGATGCCGAATGGAGTGTTGTTTTAAATGCCTGCCGCCGCTATCCGATGTTCTCAGAAAAACAGGTGGTAATAATAAAAGAGGCGCAGGGAATGCGGGATATTGATAAGCTGGTAGATTATCTTGAAAAACCTCTAACATCTACTATTTTGTTTGTTGCCTATAAGGGCAAAAAAGTAGATGGCCGCACAAGGCTTGCTAAATTGTTAAAAGACAAAGGGGTTGTATTAACAACTAAAAAATTGTATGAAAACGAACTGCCGGAGTGGACGCAAAATCTGGCAAAGACAAAAGGATTTACTATTACGAATAAAGCTCTTTTTTTGCTGATTGATCACATTGGCAATGACCTAAGCAGGCTGAATAACGAAATAAATAAGCTTGCCCTGAACCTGGAAAACAGGAAGAATATCACTGAAGATGATATAGAGAATTTTGTAGGTGTAAGCAAAGAATTTAATGTTTTTGAATTACAGGATGCTTTAGGAAATAAAGACTTATACAAAGCAATACGTATTGCACAATATTTTGAAGCGAATCCGAAGGCCGGGCCCCTGCAGTTAATTTTCCCATCGTTGTATTCATTTTTTAGTAAAGTGCAAATGGTTTATTCTTCGCCGGTGCAGGACGTAAAAACACTTGCGGCAAATATTGGGGTTTCTGAATGGGTTGTAAAGAATTATGTGCAGGCTGCAAGCCGTTATAGTATGCAATCCATAGAAAAGAACATTCTCTTATTGCACCAGTACAATTTAAGGAGCGTTGGAATTAATGATATTGGAACACCAGACGCTTTGTTGTTGAAAGAAATGCTGGTAAAAATGCTTCAGGAATAACCGGAAAGCACTTGTAATGTTTGCTGTTTATCCTGCAAAAGCTGCTGCTGCATTGCCTCTATAGAGTTATACTTTTCCTGAGGACGTAAAAACTTTTTTACCATCACCTTCAATGTTTTATTATACAGGTCACCATCGAAATCAAAAATATTTACTTCTACCCGTTCTAATGTATCATTCACTGTTGGTCGTGTTCCTATGCTCAGCATTCCTCGCTTTGGTATACTGTCTATTTTTACCATTACAGCATATACTCCCTGTCCTAACCGTATTTTATCCTCATTAGTATAAACAAGATTAGCTGTAGGAAAGCCCATTTTTCTGCCGAGAGCATCACCATGCACTACTTTGCCATAAAAAAAATAGCAGTAGCTAAGGAGCTTATTGGCCGTTTCAATATCGCTATGCAGTAAAGCATTTCTTATTTTAGTAGAACTAATTTCAATTTCATCTATTACATGTTTTGGTATTTCCAGTAGCTTATAGCTAAACCTCTGTTCCATTTGTTTTAACAAATCAAAATTTCCTTCCCTTCCCTTTCCAAAATGATGGTCATATCCAATAATAATAGTGTGTGGATGAAATTTCTTTACTAAAAAATTTTCCACATATTCGTTAGCTGTTTGTTCCGCAAACTGTGTTGTAAAAGGTGAAATTACCAGGTGATCTATTCCTGTTTTTTCAATCAACTCAATCTTCTCATCTAATGTATTAATTAGTTGAAGAGAAGTATCTGAATTTACAATTTTGCGGGGGTGCGGATGAAAACTGACTAATACAGACTCTCCGCCCGTTTTTTTTGCTTCAGCAACTACAGCATCTATAACTTCTCTATGCCCTTTATGCACTCCATCAAATGTGCCTATAGTAAGTGCAGCATTTTTAAATAATGGCAAATGATCTGTGCTATAATGAACCTGCATAACCAGCGAAGATAAAAACAGTTGCTTCTTGAATGTTTTAAAGTTATAAAGCAGGTAAATATTCTATCATTAGATTTGTCAAAACTTAATTGATCTATGTCGCTTTATGCAAAACGCGGTGTTTCAGCCCAGAAAGAAGAAGTTCATGCGGCAACTAAAAGCTTGGATAAAGGGCTATATCCAAGTGCTTTTTGCAAAATTTATAAAGATTTTTTAGGTGGGAAAGAAGATTGGGTGAATGTAATGCATGCGGATGGAGCGGGAACTAAAAGTGTATTGGCTTATTTATACTGGAAGCAAACCGGTGATCTTTCCGTTTGGAAAGGCATTGCACAGGATGCAATAGTAATGAATCTGGATGACCTGCTTTGCGTTGGCATTTACAATAATTTTTTATTCTCTTCATCAATAGATAGAAATAAAAATAGAATTCCAGGGGAAGTGCTGCAGGCAATTATAGAAGGTACGCAGGAATTTCTTGATGACATAAAACAATATGGAATTGGAGGAACCTTTGCTGGTGGTGAAACTGCAGATGTAGGCGATGTGGTACAAACTATTGCCGTTAACGGAACTATGGCAGCCCGTTGGGAGAAGAATAAGTTGATAACGAATGAACGCATCAAACCAGGAAATGTAATTGTAGGTTTAGCAAGCTATGGAAAAGCGGTTTATGAAAAGGAATACAATAGTGGTATTGGCAGCAATGGATTAACAAGTGCCCGACATGATGTATTGAATAACACTTATAAAAATAATTTTCCTGAAACATTTGATGCTTCTTTAAATGATGAGATTTTTTATATCGGTAAATATGACTTGCTCGATGAAATTGAGGTAAACAGCGCTGGAAGGGCTTTTAGGACAACCATTGGAAAGTTGCTACTATCACCCACCCGCACATTTGCACCTGTATTAAAGCAAATCTTAGAAGAGCATTTTGATGATGTTTGTGGATTGATCCATTGCAGCGGAGGCGGGCAAACAAAATGCATGAAGTATATGCCGGAAAATGTAAGAATAGTAAAGGATAATTTATTTGAGCCGCCGGAAATTTTTAAAGTTATTCAGGAATGCAGTGATTCTGATGACAAAGAAATGTACCAGGTATTTAATATGGGCTGTAGGTTGGAGATTTACACAAACGAAAAAGCAGCAGAAAAAATAATTGCTGCAGCTAAGGACTTTAATATAGATGCACACGTTATTGGCAGGGTGGAGGAGGCGGAGGAAAATGAGTTGATGATTTTACACCGGCAGCAGAATTTATACTTTCAATAGTTTTCGGAACATTATCAAATTACTTTAAAACAGTGCTAAACCCTCTATAAAAATATTCCTTCTTTTAAATACGTTCTTCTTTTACTTTGCAACAAAAAAAAGGCATGGCAGAAGCAATTATTGAACTATCCGATGCTAATATTTACCAGGGTGATAATCTTGTGCTGCAAAATGTAAACCTGGTTGTTAACAAAGGTGAATTTGTGTATTTGGTTGGGAAAACCGGAACCGGGAAGTCATCGCTTTTGAAAACGCTTTACGGGGAGTTAACCCTCCGCGAAGGTGAAGGAACAGTTGCTGGTTATGATCTGCGTAAGCTCACATGGAAAACTGTGCCTTACTTACGAAGAACCTTGGGAGTTGTTTTCCAGGATTTTCAATTACTCACAGACCGTAACGTCAACGAAAACCTGAAGTTTGTATTAAGAGCAACCGGTTGGAAAGATGAGAAATTGATGAATGAAAAAATTGCTGATGTATTGGATAAAGTAGGCCTGCGATCAAAAGGATTTAAGATGCCTTTTGAAATGAGCGGAGGAGAACAGCAAAGAGTGGATGTAGCCAGGGCTTTATTAAATTCCCCAAAGCTTATATTAGCTGATGAGCCTACAGGTAACCTTGATCCTGAAACATCTGACGAGATCATGCAATTGCTATTTCACATTGCGAGGGATTTTGATACAGCCATTGTAATGGCCACCCACGACTATATTGTGGTTCGGAAATTCCCGGCACGTATGGTGCGGACAGAAAGGGGAGAAGTAATGGATAATGCTACGATAGCCACTCATTAAGCAGCTCTGCATTTTTTTTGTTATCGTATAACTGCATCAACAGTTGTCGTGGCTGCTGATGCTCTTTTGTAAAAGGTTGATCAAAAAATTTCAAAATAATTTCTTTTGTTTCGGCTGATGATTCTGCAAGCTCGACCAGGCTTTCCAAACCACTGCCACTTACACCTGCTTTGTTTGTAACACAGAATCTCCCATCAAATAACGCATGCAGTAATTTTAATTTGACTCCCGTATTGTTTAAAGATGGTAAAACATTTATTTGCGCATTACGTATTAACTCATCCATCTCTACGATAGTTGGATTATTAATTAATTGGATGTTGGAAAACGGGGCAGCAAATCGTTTCAGATGTGCAGAAATACCGCTTCCTGCAATGATGAATGAAACAGATAGCGAGGAAAAAACATTTTCTATTAGCCACTTAGCCGTTTCTTCATTTTCGGAAACACTCATTTTGCCATGGTAAAGGCAAAAGGTTCCTTTATCTCCCTTAATTCTTATATGTTGCCACGGCACAAAGCAGGGAAGAAATTGAACAACAGGTAAACTGTACTTCTGGCGGAAAATTACCTCATCGGTTTTTGACAGGCATGCATAAACAGCCTCTTGTGAAAGTTTGAATTGATATTGGTTTAGTAATTTACTTTCAATTGCGTAATAACTTTTTTTTAAAAGGTTTTTTTCTGCCTTTGCCAACCGATTGTAATATTTTGCTTCATCGTTATGTACTCTTACAACAATTTTCCGCTCATTATTTACTAAAGCAGGTAAAGTTCCTGTGCAATGAATGCCTTCCAATATTACAGGAAAACTATCTTCGCTCAATCTTTTTATTAATTGTGCATTCACTCTTGATGTAACAATGTAAGGTTTCTTTATAGTAATGTTTTTTCTCTTGCGAGGATAGGAATAAATTTCCTTGCAATAACTATCAAGCGCACCAATATTCCTGGAAGGATTATAATTAAAGTAATGAAGTATGATTTGCTTACCAAGTTCAGCAAGAGAAACAATCTTATAATACATATCAATAGCGCCGCCATAATCAGGCGGGGCAGGGGCGTCTAAACAAACTATATGTAAATGGTCATTCAACTTATTGGTATTGCAGCATAAAATTCACAAAGCTTCTTTTCTTCATTTTGCCAGCATAACTCCTGTGAAGCATAACCGGTGTTCCTTTTCCATTGATCATACAACGGTTTATTATTGAATATTTCCAGAATTTTCGCGGCTATAGCTTCAGGAGTAATCTCAGAAATAATAGTACCTACATTGTATTTCTCTAATATTCTTTTCACTTCTATTACATCCGACGACAACACTGGTACTCCGGCATGAATGTAATCGAATATTTTATTCGGGAGGCTTAACCGGTAATTCAGATAATTTGTTTTATCCAGCGATAATCCTAAGTGTGCCTGATTTGTATAATCCGGTAAGTCTTCAAAAGGTACTTTATCAATAAAACATATTTTGTTTTGTAAGTTCATCTCACGGGACATTCTTTTTAAAGCCTCCCAGCAATCACCACCACCAATAAGAACCAATAAAAAGTTTTCGGGTAACAAACTCATACTCTGCAACAACTCTTCAGCACCCCTTTGCCGGTTAATACCGGCACCCTGCAGCAGTAAGATTTTTTTGTCTGCAGGAAATTGTATGCCCGATAAAGTTTTTGTCTCATTACTCAGATAAGGAACGTTTAAAATCACCAGCATACGGATGTTGTATTGCCTGTAATATAAGTCCGCAATAGATTGGTTTACAGTATATACATATTTTATTCTGGGCAAAAGAACTCGCTCTAAAAAATCCCACACCTTTCGCACAAATGGTCTGTTTTGCAGTTCGGGAACACCTGTAAAATATTCATGACTATCATAAACGAGTATTCTCCTACGCATTTTTGAATGCAGAAAATTCGGTAACAATGTGTCAAGGTCATTCGCTAAAAATAAATCCGCTTTAGCCCGAAATAATCTAAAAAAAAGCTTCAGATTAAATTCTGCATATTGTAAAAAGCCTTTTTTGAAATAACACAGTATTCGCTCTGCAGTGTATACTCTTTTAATAAGTGGAAGATTTTGTTTGAAACGCCTGCCAATGAGAGTTACTGAATAATTCTGGCTATGAAGAAAGGTGCAAACCTTATGTACTCTTTGATCGGAAACCAAATCGCTAATAACAGAAACAATTATACGCTTTTGCTTCAATTGTTATTTTTTACCATTTGCAAAGATTGCTCAAAAACATTTTTCCAGCCCTTCCAGAACAATTTATCATTAACGGTGTGATTGTGCCAGATACTTAGGTAATGTCCGTTGTAGCGTTTTACAGTAGCAGTAATCAATTTAATATAATCGAATGCTTCAGAAGGCGTCATTTTCAAGTCCTCCCCAAGTGTGCCTTCCATAAAAGTTATTGGAAAAATCTTGAGTGTTGTGGCACAATTACGTTCCACATCAAACCAAAAAAAGGGAGAACAAGTGCCAGCCCGAAAACCAGGCCTTGTGGCATATCCCATACTGTATTCTTCCTGCATCCCAATTTGTAAAAGTTGCCTGTAAGTATCCGGGAATTTTAATTTAAGATAATGCTGTCTGCTTTTTGTTATTCTCTGCTCAGCAAGTGATTCTAAAATGTTTTTTTCTTCTTCAAATTTGAATGGCTGCTCATTGGAATAATAGGACGGGTGTAAACCTACTGCTGCATGCGATTTGATATTGTTCAGGATAGCTTTTAATTGTTTTTTCTGTCGTAGATTTTTGTCGAATGCTGAAGGTCTCCCTACGTTTACAAAATAAGTGAAGGGAATGCCTGTGGTCTGCCAGGTTTTTTTCAGATATTCAAGGGTGTCAAACGGATCAGTTTTTAGAAAGAAGCTTTCGAACTGATGTGCTAATAAACCAATCCGGCCCTGAATTAAATTATTGACAAAGGATAAAACATTGCATCGTAACCCCCTGTGGCGAAAAGCATATGCTTGATCTATGTCAACCGATATCTCCGCAGAAAAATTATTTTTCTCACATTTAATTTCAGGGAAATTAATTAAAATTCTCTTTTGCAAGGTTGCTGCCCATTCATTTACCAACGGTCTGTGCAACAGGTTATATTTATAAAGAAAAGAGTTTTGTGCCTCAAACCTGTTGTGCAAATCTGCATTGTATTCAAGGTATTCTTCATATCGGCTTACCAGGTAAAATGCTGCTGAAAAAAGATCAAAGAATTCTTCCTGTGTTTTATTACTATTAAAAAAAATTAAAGTGTAAGTGTCATTGCTGACAACATGTCTTTTGTGTTTTTTTATATCGTCTTCTTCAAGAAGCCCATTAGGATAAATTTGTATTTCGGTTTGCTTTATTTGTTCTCTGCTGTAATTTATGGAAGGCCCATTGTATAGTTCGTATTCCTCTTTGTTATTTGCTAATCGCCAATCAAACCCGCAAAGGCTATATAGTACAAAATCAAAAATATACTGTAATCGCGGTGTGTTTTTTTCTGAATATATAAGCAGTAAACTTTCCACTTCAAATTAATGTTGCTAATTTATTTCTTATCAATATACCGGCAGTTCCATCTCCATACAACTCAGCATTGTAATATCCATTTTGCTTTTTAATCAATTCAGGTATTTGCGATAAATTCTCGTAAACAAGCTGGTTCCAGTTACCCGTAAGTGTTTCTATCCATTCTGTTTCTTTTCTTATTGTGATGCATGGTCGCTTTAACCAATATGCTTCTTTTTGGATACCTCCTGAATCCGTAATAATAGCCTGTGCAAACTTTTGGTAATGAATGGATTGTGAGTAGGACAGGGGAGGTGAAAAAATAATATTGTCATAACTGTGCAACGCAATGCCTGATTTTTGAATGGTTTGCTGTGTTGCCGGATGAAGGGGGAATATAATTGTTGTGAACAACTGCTGTAAAGTACTGAAAAGCTCCTTCAGCTTTGTGAGGTTATGTTTGGTATAATCCCGGTGAATAGTACAAAACACATACGGATCATCCCGCAAGGGTGTACTTAGCTCTGCTGCTTTTTGTAAAAGCATGTCCTTCATAAGATCACCGCTATAAAAAGAAATGCCGGAATTATTTTCTTTATGCAAATTTTCCATTGCATTCCGCGAAACACAAAAAAGTATGTCAGCAACTGCATCGGTAAGCACACGGTTATGTTCCTCAGGCATTGTTTTATTGTAGCTTCTTTCGCCGGCCTCAATGTGAATTAGCTGAATTCCGATTTTGCATGCAGCGAGTGCCCCAGCCAGCGTAGAATCTGTATCTCCGTAAACCAAAACTGCATCTGGTTTTATTGTCTGCAGGTGGATTGTAATGCCTCTTATCATTTCAGCCAATCTGATAGCAGGATGTAACTCTTCAATAGTCAAATCAATAAAAGGTTCACTTAAAAACAAATCACTTTTTAGAAGCTCATTAAGCTCATACTGATAATGCTGTAAAGTATTGATGGTTTTTACAACGAATACTCCCTCTAACAAATGCTTTAACGCAGCGTGTTTGATAAGCTGTGGCCTCGTTCCTACAACACAGGCAATTTTCTTCATTTGTTTAAGTGATTAACTGCAACAGCTTTATATATTTTTTCAATAGCCTCAACAGTTTTCAATCCATCAAATACATTAGCAAACTGGTGATTGCTGTTTTGCAATGCTTCCACCAGATTTTTATATACTTCAGAGTGATTGCTCATTGAACCTCTGTAAAAGCCATAGTCATTAGAAGCATTATACGCTGGTTGGACCAGAAAGGGTACGGCTGATTGCTGGTAATTAATCTTATTTATGAATTCTCCGCCTAAACTAATAGTGCCTTTTTCGGCAATAAGAGTAAGGGATATTTCGCTGTTTTTTTCATATGTATTTACCGACCAGTTTAATGTACCCAGCATACCATTTTGCATCTGCAAAGCTGCAACTCCCGAATCTTCAAATTCTATAACAGCCCGGTGAGCAAAGTTTTTAGAAAAACCCTTCACTTCGGCCACATCTCCAAACAACCAAAGCATTGCATCTATATAGTGGCTGAATTGTGTATATAAGGTGCCGCCATCCGGAAAAAGTTTTCCTCTCCAATCTTTATAATAGGCTGGCGGACGGTTCCAAAAACAACTTAACTGAAAGCTAAACAATTCACCCAACTCCTTATTTTCCAATAACTGTTTTAACCTTTGTAATAAAGGGTTATAACGTGTGGACTTAACTACAAAAAGACTTTTTCTGGAAAACTTTTCTGTTTCTATCATTTGCCATGCTGCGGCACTGGTGATGCACAATGGCTTTTCACAAAGTACGTGCTTGCCGGCCTGCAAGGATTTGATGGCATGTTCTGCATGGAAGCCATTAGGGGTACAGACACTTATAATATCTATTTCAGGTTCATTCTTTAGAAGATCTTCAATTGAATAGTAAGCAATTGCATTATAAGATTCAGATAAAAATTTAGCTTTCTCCGGCACTACGTCGCATACAGCCTGCAGTTTACCAACCTTAATTATATTTTCCGCATGTTTTGGAGCTATGCGTCCACAGCCAACTATGCCAAATTTGTACATAGCCTCAAATGTAAATAGTATAAAATGAAAAGCCCCGCATCTTGCAGGGCTTTCAAAATATATTTTTTTAACCTTATTGATTTATTCCTTCCATATTTACATCACTTTCAGCTTTTGTATTTTTCCGCTTGAATAAAGTAGGATCAAATTTCCCAAAGCGCCAGTTAAAGTTGAGCCTGAAAATTTGTGCATCTCTTCTTCTTTCTACATCCTGAACAAAAAATCTGGATTCTAAATGTGCATCATATTTTTTAGTCCGGAAAATATCGTTCACACTTAAAGAAAGGGATGCTGCCCTATCCTTTAAAAATTCATACCGCAACGCCGCATCTACTCCATAATTAGGACGTATGTAACCTTGAGAGGCAGAACTTCCCCCACCACCAAAAAACATACCTCCCCAACCACCAAAAAACATACCTCCACCACCTCCGCCAAACCCGCCGCCACCCCGGTTACCACCACCACCGCCCGGGGAAGAGATTCTTCTCGACTGATAGTCTCCGGAAATCTGCATTGTAATGTTTTTGGGCAGCTTAAATGAATTGTTCAACTTTAAAAAGTAGCTCAAAAACTGGTCAGGGTCTGGTTGATTCTCCAGATCAGTTTTTGCAGTAAAGAAATTAGCGTTTGATGTAACATCCCACCATTTTGTTAGTTTGTTCCTGCTGGTTAATTCAAGGCCGGTAACATAGCTTCTGTTAGCATTGATATAACTGCTCACCAAAACTTCCTTTCCTAAAAATTCATCATGTTGCCTGTCTAAAAATGATGTAATTAAATCATTGGTATTTTTAAAGTAACCAGAAACAAGAAAATTATCTCTGTTCTTGAAAATTTTAGAATAGGAGAGTTCTAATGAATTAGTAAATTCAGGATCAAGATCAGGATTGCCTCGGCTGATATTTAATGAGTCGCTGTAATCTGTAAATGGAAACAATTGAAAGAAGTTTGGCCGATTGATCCTGCGGCTATAGTTAAGCTGAAGGTCATCAGTTTCATTCAATTTTTGGCTTAGAAACAAACTTGGAAAAAAACTTATCGGGAACTCTTTTTTGAAAGACTGATTCTTATTCAACACTCCTTCATTAACGGAGCTTTCCGCCCTCAATCCTAATTGATACCCGAAATCTTTAATCCGGTTGGAAAAGGTTGAATACGCAGCATATATCCTGTCTTCATTACTGTAAATAGTAGAGCTGCTCTTATTTGAAATAACGTAATTTGTTGCACTGTTTATTGTGCGGATAGATGCTCTTGCACCTAATTCAAATTTTGAATTATCACTTATCTGATTAGTGTAGTCTGTTTGAATAACTAAGTTTTCGTTATTACCACTGCCAAATTGTGTTTGATTATAAACTCCTAAAAACCGCTCAGGTGATGGGTTTTTAATATAATTTTCAGTACGGATATTACTGCTGTTTTCATTTTTGCCTTTATTATAGGTTAGTGCAGCTGTCCACTCATTGCCCGCTTTTGGAAAAAGATGTTTAAAGCTTAGTTGTGTACCCATGTTCCGTATTTTTCGTGCGGAATTTGTGGTACGGGCGTTATATCGTGACGTATCAACTCCTGGATGGTCTTCATAAATATAAATGTCACTGGTAGAAAAGGGGGAAAAATTGCCTCTTGCAAACGATCCGCTGATGCTTATTGTATTCCGATTATTGATAAAGTAGTCAAAACCTGCTCTTCCGAAAGCAAAATTTCCTTCAGAGGTATTATTATCTAACTGTACGGACCGAACCCTTATTATATCATTTGTTAAACGGTCGGTAGTTCCCTCACTAATGGATTTACGTGGGTGTAATTGTCCGCTGGCAAAAAAATTAAGCTTGTTTTGGCGAAGATTTAAATCGCCTCCGAAACCCACTTTAGCTCTTGAGTCAATATTTGTTCTAATATTTCCGCTATATCCAACTCTTCTATTCTTTTTCAATACAATGTTTAATATGCCGGCAGTACCGCCGGAAGCGTCGAATTTGGCAGAAGGATTTGTAATTATCTCTACACTTTCTATAACATCAGCAGGGATTTCCTCCAGTGTAAGATTTGTTGGCATGCCGTCTACAAATAGTTGCGGAGCAGTGTTACGAACCGTTACATTTCCATCTATATCAACGTTAACAGATGGTACATTTTTCATAACGTCAACCGCAGTGCCTCCGACCGAAACTAAATTTCTGTCTACATTGAAAATTTTGCGGTCAATGCCCATTTGCAACATGGGTTTTGTTGCTGTTACAGTTACGCCGGAAAGCAGTTTATCATCTATTTCTATTTTAATGTTTCCAAGGTCTTTATCTAAAGCACCAAGCATGCCGGAGGGATCGCCACTGTTTCTGTTGGGCATAGTAAAGTTCACAGACAGTTCAACGGGCTTGTAACCTATACCGGTTATACGTAATTTATATCTGCCCATTGCAGGAACATTTTCTATGCTGAACTCTCCACCTGGTGATGTAAGCATACCTCCAACAATAACTTCTTTTTGAGTATTAGCTGCTGTATTGTTTGCGTTAGCTGTTGTATCTGTAACTGGTACATCTTTAGCATTAGTGATGATAGTTCCGGTTGTATCTGTTTTTTGTGCAGTTGTATCACGAGTATTTCTCCGGTTAGTGGGTGTTCCTCTGTTTGCGGCATTCGTATTGTCTCGCACCAGTATAACTGATGCAGCTTCCACTCCTTTGTTAGAAGCATTTACTACTCTGCCGTAAAATCTCCCGGTGAGTTGCTGCCCTGCTGCTCTACTAGGATTGCCTGGCATTTGCGCTGCAGAAGTAAAACATATCAGAATAAAAGTAAAAAAAACAATGATCTTCATGTAAAACTTATTTGTAAAATGAAAAGAGGTGCAAAGTAAATCAGATAGAAGTGGCTATGGCAAACCATTAACCATAATTAACATGAAATGAAAGGAATTAAGCACATGGCTATCCGTAATATGTAAAAGAGAAACCCCGCTATTATGCGAGGTTTTCGGGGGGGTGGCTAACGGGACTCGAACCCGCGACCCTCAGAACCACAATCTGATGCTCTAACCAGCTGAGCTATAACCACCATTTGAATGCAAAAATAATGAAATTGCTAAATGTTCTGCGATTCATAAACCACCCCAGGTAAAGCCCTGGAAAGAAGTGTTATAGAAAATACGCAATCACCTACCATAGTAGTAAACATTTTATCCGTTCATCAAAAACGTTTGTTAAACAGTAATGTAAAAAGACTAAACCTTTTTTTTTGCCCTAAATTTGATGTATGCCTTCGGCAATAAAATATCTAATTAGTATGAAAAGACTTCCGTTGTTGCTTGCAATGTTAGCAGTGGGAATATTCTTAGCTTTTACAACTTTAGGAACCAGCAATCCCAAGCCACCTACCAAATATGAGCGCATATTACAAAGTGTCGGTGAGATGTTAACACAGGGGCACTACAGTCCAAAAGATATAAATGATGCATTTTCAAAAAAGGTATTTAAAAAATATTTAGAGGATCTGGATCCAAATAAAAATATTTTACTTCAGCAGGATATAAATGCTTTAAAAAAATATGAAACAAGGATAGATGATGAAATAAAAGGAGCTCCCGTTGAATTTTTTCTTGCCGCATCTCAAATATTTAATAAAAGAGTAGAGGAAGCTTCTAAAATTTATAAAGAAATTCTCGCACAGCCTTTTGATTTTACACACGATGAAAGTATAGTAACGGATACAAAAAAGTTAGAGTTCGCCTCCACTGAGGCACAGAGGAAAGAATACTGGCGTAAGCGGCTGAAGTACATGACACTTGATCGCTTTGTGGAGCTGCAGGAATTAAGAGAGAAAAATAAAGGTAAAGAAGCCTTTGTTGTGAAGAACAATATAGAGCTGGAGAAAGAAGCGGGGGGAAAAGTGGAAAAAATCATGGATCGTACGTTTGAACGGTATCGTTTTAAATTTAATGAGGATGATAAGTTTAGTTTGTTTGTAAATGCTGTTACCACAACAATGGATCCTTATACAGAATTTTTTCCGCCAGTTGAAAAAAGATTTTTTGATGAGCAGCTAAGTGGTAAGTTCTATGGCATTGGGGCATCTCTTGTTTATGATGAAGGAAACATTAAAATCAACAGCATTATTACAGGTAGCCCTGCATGGAAATCGCAACAGCTTGAAGTTGGAGATGTAATTATGAAAGTAGGGCAGGGCAATGCAACTCCGGTGGAATTAACCGGGTATGTTGTAGAAGATGCAGTGAAATTGATAAGAGGAAAAAAAGATACTGAAGTAAAATTAACAGTAAAGAAAAAAGATGGTTCGTTGAAAACAGTATCCATTATAAGAGATAAAATAGTACAGGATGAAACTTATGCCCGCAGTGCCGTTATTGATAATGGAGTTTCTAAGGTGGGCTATATTTTTCTCCCTGAGTTTTATGCAAGCTTTGACGATTCAGAAGGTAACAGAAGTGCGGTTGATGTTGCCAAAGAAGTAATTAAATTAAAACAGGCTAAGGTAGATGGAATAGTTATTGACCTGCGTAACAATGGTGGCGGTTCTCTTTTTGATGTAGTACAAATAGCAGGATTATTTATTGAGGAAGGACCGATTGTACAGGTAAAAGACAGGAGAGGCAAAGCAGAAGTAATGAAGGACAGGGATAATTCTATTGTGCTTTATGATGGACCACTTGCTGTAATGGTAAACGAATTTAGTGCTTCTGCCTCTGAAATTTTTGCAGCCGCTATACAGGATTATGGGCGTGGTGTAGTTATTGGCAGTACAAGCACATATGGCAAAGGCACTGTTCAGCGGAATATTGGTTTAGATCCGCAGGACTTTTTATCCGCTAACTCAGAATTAGGTACTATAAAACTTACCCTTCAGAAATTCTATCGAATCAATGGGGGATCTACGCAGTTGAGAGGTGTAACACCTGATATTGTTATACCGGATCAATATGAATATCTGAAATTCAGAGAAAGGGATAATCCGGATGCGCTGCCCTGGGATGAAATCAATAAAGCATCTTATAAACCATGGAGTGGTGGCTATGACCTGAAAACTATCAAAAATTTAAGTACTGCAAGAATTGCCAACAATGAAGTATTTAAATCAATAAAAAAGAATACTGAATGGCTATCGCAGCAAAATGATAAAGAGTACCCTTTGCAGATTGATAAATTTAAAGCAGAGCAAAGTAAAATAAGAACTGCCGCCAGGCAAATTGATAGCCTTGTGAAATTGAACAAGGAATTAAAAATCACCTTCCTGGAGCAAGATGCAAAGAACCATGCTGCAGATAAGGACAAGGAGGAAAGATATAATCAGTGGCTTAAGAACATGAGTAAAGATGTTTATCTTGACCAGGCTGTGAAAGTAATTGGAGATATACAAAACCAGCAAAACCTGGTGAAACAGCAGAAAAAAAATAGTCCTGCAAAAACATTTTAATATTAACCACGTTTAAAGTGTGGTTTTTTTATAAGTAGCGTTGCTGAAGAATATTTAAGTGGTGTATAGTATGACCTGCTATAATAAATCCAATTGCAAGTACATATACAGAATTCTCATTAGCTATTCCTGTCGCATTTAATTGTTCTTCATCAAAAGAGGTAAATAATTTCCCGGATGCTTTCTGAACGAACTCCAATTCTTCCAACAGATCATCTTTACTTCTCCTGTCAGCTTTAGAAGCAGAAGCATACGTGTTTTCATCAAAGCCGGGAAGTGGAATTTGATCCTTTCTTGCAAAACATAATGCCCGATAGCAAAAAATTCTTTCAGCATCAATCATATGCTGAACCACTTCTTTTATGCTCCATTTCCCCTCAGCATATCGGTAATTCCATTTATCTTCTGGGACGTTTTGCAGAAAAGAAACAGCATTACTTACATGCTGAGCTAAGGCTTCCTGAAGATTATCCTGTTGTACAAGATTGATATAGTTATGATAGTATTGCGGAACTCTGTCCAGATCTGGTTTTACCATATATTAAAATTAGATGTCTATTGAGGAATATGCTCATATATTTAAGATATGATAAGTATTTTTAAGAATAGAATGACTTTGTTCATCTTGTTATTTTATTTAACTGCACTTCACAGCGACAATTTAAAGAAGAAAATATTATTAACGATTGCTTTTTAGATGTAGTTGGAACAGACTTAATTCTCTAAAAAGTTTTTACAGGTTTCTTTGCCTTAGAAGGTTGCTTTTTTTGAACCTTGGGCACTGGCTTGTTGCTTATAGTAGAGGCTAATTTTATTGCTTCATATGCATTTACAATTCCACCTGTTTTACTCAAATCAGTTAAAGAAATTGTTTTGCCAGTAACAGGATCAATCACCTTCGTTGTTGGCTTTACTGCACTTTGTTCTATAACATATTTTATTTGTTGCGGAGTAAGCTCAGGATAATAAGAAGAAATAAATGCAGCCACACCTGCCACTACAGGAGAGGCCATACTTGTACCCTGCGCAAAACCGTATTCATTACCCCCTGGAATAGCAGAATAAATTTTTACACCAGGAGCAAAAACATCCACTTCATTTTTACCATAGTTACTAAAAGAAGCTAATAGACCACCCGCTTTGGGATCACCGCTGGCACCTACTGTTATCCAATTAGGTGCTTTTGTTTTGTCACTTATAAAAATTGGACTAGGGAAATTTTCAACACTATCAACGTTAGATGCATCATTACCTGCAGCATGAATTAATAATACTCCTTTACCGTTTGCATATTTTACTGCATCATCAACCCATGTTTTTTCCGGAGAAAAACCTTTGCCAAAGCTCATGTTAATAATTTTAGCTCCATTATCTACAGCATAACGAATTGCCAATGCAACATCTTTATCATGCTCGTCGCCATCTGGTACAGCTCTTATCGCCATAATCTTCACCTTATCTGCTATGCCATCTACACCTTTGTTATTATTACGCACAGCACCAATAATACCTGCTACATGTGTACCATGAAAAGGTGTGCTTGCCATAACATCATTATTGCCATAAAAGCGATCACTAAAATCATTGTAATTATCTTTTACAATTTCACTCCGATAAGCCCGGGGTGCTTTTTCTGAAGCTTCTGCCTTTCTTTCTTCGCCTGCCAGGTATTGCCTGAATTCATCCAGAAAAGCTGCATTCGTCATTTCCATAGAATTGTTTGCCGTAAAAAAGAACATGAATGAACTTTTAGCTTTTTTTGCTTCACTCGTTGTTGCACTAAAAACTTGCAATTCAGTTCCTGTGTATTTTTCCTTACCCATTGCAGTGCGCAAAATACTGTCGCTTTTTACGGCACCATCATAAGTGCGTTTCAAAATGAGCAACTGTATGCCGGTTTCCGCCTTATTTCCATCACCTGTGATTTGTTTTTCTGCTTTCTTCCACATTTTGTAGTTATCCTGGTCATCCTTGCTTAAAGCAGAAGGATTGGAAACATTTTGATATTTAGATTTATACTTGTGATAAACCCTGGCGACTTCATAAGAATCTTCTTTTACATTACGGCCATCCTTTCCACCAATAAAATTCCATCCATGAATATCATCTACATATCCATTGTGATCGTCATCTATGCCATTACCAGCAATTTCTTTTGGGTTTGTCCACAGCACGGGCTTTAAATCCTCGTGGGTAGTATCTACACCTGAATCAATAACTGCAACTACAACTGTTTTGCTTTTCTTATTTTTTACCAGGTCATAAGCCTTATCCAGACTAATGCCATAATAACCATGTTGAGCACGGTCTTTTAAATGCCAGCCTTTTGCAACTTCCTCAGAAGATGATTTTTGTGCGATCAGTGGTAAGGAAAATGCAATAGCAAGGAAAAATATTACAGATTTTTTTGAACTTTCAAACATTAAAAATATTTAAGGATGTAAAATTTCGTAAAGCGTAAAAATAAAAGAAACCACTGATACAATTTGTGAAAGATGGTTTAGGAATTATTAGGTGGTGTTAATTAACAACTTATAAATCAAATTTTATTCCCTGAGCCAGAGGGAGGCTATCACTATAATTGATTGTGTTTGTCTGACGCCGCATATATATTCGCCAGGCATCGCTGCCACTTTCTCTTCCGCCGCCACTTTCTTTTTCTCCTCCGAAAGCACCGCCAATTTCGGCACCGGAAGTTCCAATATTTACATTGGCAATTCCACAATCAGAACCTGCAACAGATAAAAACTGCTCCGCTTCCCGAAGATTCAATGTCATGATGGATGAAGATAAACCTTGTGGTACATTATTATGAATGGTTAAAGCTTCATCCAGAGTTTTATACTTTAATAAATATAGGATTGGGGCGAAAGTTTCATGTTGTACAATTTCAAAATTAGGTGCAGCTTCTGCAATACACGGCTTTACATAACAACCGCTTTCGTATTCTTCACCTTCCATCACCCCGCCTTCTACTATGAAAGTACCACCTTCCGATTTGCACTTGTCAATAGCATTTAAATAATTATTTACTGCATCTGTGTCAATAAGAGGTCCTACATGAGTTTGCCCATCTAAAGGATTGCCAATGCGTAATTGCCCATAGGCTGTAACCAGCTTGTTTTTCACTGTCTCATATATATCCTCGTGAACAATTAATCGTCTTGTAGTTGTACACCTTTGACCAGCAGTGCCAACAGCTCCAAACAAGCTTCCGGTAATGGCAACATCAAGATCGGCATCTTTAGAAACTATAATTGCATTATTACCACCTAATTCGAGCAGGGATCTGCCTAATCTTGCACCCACTGCAGCACCAACTGCTTTTCCCATACGGGTAGAACCTGTAGCAGATACTAATGGAATGCGTACATCTTTAGCTATCATTTCCCCGAGGTCCCCCTTACCGATTATTAGATTACAAACTCCATCCGGTACATTATTCGCACGGAAAATTTCTGCAATTATATTCTGACAAGCAATAGCACACAGTGGAGTTTTTTCCGATGGTTTCCACACACATACATCTCCGCAAACCCAGGCAAGCATTGCATTCCAACTCCATACAGCTACAGGAAAATTAAATGCTGAAATAATGCCCACGATTCCCAATGGATGCCATTGTTCATACATGCGATGACCGGGCCTTTCACTATGCATAGTTAGTCCGTGCAACTGGCGTGAAAGCCCTACTGCAAGATCACAGATGTCAATCATTTCCTGCACTTCCCCATATCCCTCCTGCAGGCTTTTACCCATTTCATAAGACACCAATTTCCCTAATGGTTCTTTGTTTTTGCGTAATGCTTCACCCACTAATCGCACAATTTCACCACGCTTTGGCGATGGCCACATACGCCATTCTATAAATGCCTGTTGCGCTTCTTTTATCACCTGTTCGTATGCATTTGCAGTGCAAATTTCCACACTGGCAATAGGTTTGCCATCAACAGGAGAATACGATATAATTGTGTCTTGCCCGGTGTTTATCCATTTAGTACCAGACATTACTCCAGCATTATTCTGGTCAATGCCTAATGATTTTAAAACATTATTCATAAATCTTTATCTATGTGTAAAGGGTCTTAATAAGATTCACTATCGGATGGAAATGAATTTGTTTTTACATCATTCACGTACGCTTTTACAGCATTTATAACCTGGTCATTAAGGTTTAGGTATTGACGTAAAAACCGTGGTTTGAATTCTGTATTGATTCCCAGCATATCGTGCATTACCAAAACCTGGCCATCGCAAGATTTACCTGCACCAATACCAATTGTTGGAATTTGTAGTGTTTCTGAGACTTCCTTTGCCAGCAAAGCTGGTATTTTTTCTAACACCAAAGCAAAGCAACCAGCTTCCTGCAAAAGTTTTGCATCCTTCTTTAACTTGTCCGCCTCTGACCGCTCTTTGGCCCGCACATTATAACTGCCAAATTTATAAATACTCTGCGGCGTCAATCCAAGATGTGCCATTACCGGAATGCCTGCTGATATAATACGTATTATTGAATCCAGCACTTCTTCGCCGCCTTCCATTTTAACTGCATGTGCCCCTGTTTCTTTCATTATTCTAATTGCTGATGCAAGTGCTATGTCGCTATTGGATTGATAGGAGCCGAAGGGAAGATCTACAACCACAAGGCATCTTTTTGCACCCCTGATAACAGAAGATGCATGGTAGATCATATGATCTAAAGTAATAGGTAAAGTTGTTTCGTGCCCTGCCATTACGTTAGAGGCCGAATCACCAACGAGTATTACATCTATTCCTGCTTCATCAATTATCCTTGCAAAAGAAAAGTCATAAGCAGTAAGCATCGAAATCTTTGTTCCGGATGCTTTCATTTTCTGTAAAGTAGCAGTAGTTACCCTTTTTACATCAGCAGTAATACTCATTGCAGCAATTTGAGGCAAATTACGAAATTGAGATTAGGTTAGATATTCTATACTTGTACGGGTGCTTTCTGCTGAGTAATTTCATCATATAAATGATGAATTAATCCATCGGCAAGTCCAATTTTAGGAACAAAGATTTCATTTGATTCTGCCCATTTCATAATATTAATAAATATAAGTAATGCCGGTACAATTACGTCAGCTCGGTCTTCCCGCAAGCTATATAAGCTCATACGTTGTGCAAGTGAAAGGCTATTAAACTCCTTATAATAATTATACAGTAGTTCAACGTTAAGTGTTTGTCCTTCTTTTCTTTTAGAAAGAGAAAATATTTTATTAATGTTACCGCCAGAACCAATACATGTTATTGGATGGTATGTTTTAATATTTATTCGAATGAAGTTTTTCATTTCAGCCCACGTTTCTTCCTGCACCTGATTTTTAAGAAGCCTTATGGTACCAATATTAAAGGATTCTTTTGCTACAAGCCTACCAGTACTGAAAAAAGAAAGCTCTGTGCTTCCGCCTCCAACATCAATATATAAATAGGATTTATGGTTATTTAGATTTTCCGCAATGTGATTTTCGTAAATCAAAGACGCTTCTTCCTGCCCTGAAATTACTTTAATAACAATACCAGTCTGAGCTTTCACAGTATTTAAGATATCAACAGAATTTGTTGCATCTCTCATGGCAGAAGTAGCACATGCATTTAAATGCTGAACCTCATACACATCCAAAAGCAATTTGTAAGCTCTGATGGTTTTTATAACCTTTTCAATTTTAACATCTGATATTCTCCCTGTTTCAAATACATCAAAGCCCAGCCTGAGAGGCACTCTTACTAGCGAAGCCTTTATAAACTCAGGTTTTCCCGGGTATATTTCGGTTACTTCACTAATCAATAAACGGGCGGCATTACTGCCAATATCAATAGCTGCTAACTTCAACTTGTTCTTCAGTTTTCTGGTATAAATACTTGTAAGTTTCTACCTGCGAACGTACGTTTGGCTCGTCCTCAGTACGGACATGCTCATTGCTTAAATTATTATCCAGCCACCGTGCCTTAACGTTATCCTGCAACTGGATGTTTAAAATATCCTTCAGTTCCTGCTTAATTCGGTCATCATATACAGGACAAGAAGCTTCCACCCGATGATCTAAATTACGAACCATCCAGTCTGCTGAAGAAATGTACATTTTTTCTTTGCCATTATTGTGAAAAAGCCATACGCGGGCATGTTCCAGGTATTCATCTACAATGCTTATTGCAGTTACGGGTATTTTAAACTTCTCATTCTGAGATAACATGCAAAAGATGCCCCTTATGATGAGTTTTACTTCTACGCCTTCCCTTGCAGCCTCGTACAATGTATTTATAATTTCCTCATCTGAAAGAGAATTCATTTTTGCAAGAATAAAACCACGTTTGCCACGCTTTGCATTTTTTATTTCATTATGAATCAGTTTAAGCAGTTCCCGCTTTACAAAAAACGGACTCGGGATTATGGTGTTACATGCTTTAAGAAAGTGCGTGCCCGTTTTATAATGTTCTATATAATTAAAAATCCGATTTGCATCAGACATTATATTGCGGTTGGATGTTAGTAAACAATGATCTGCATAAACTTTAGCAGTACTTTCATTTAAATTGCCTGTACTAACAAACCCGTAATGAATAATTCTATCGTTGTGGCGTTTTCTAATCAAGCATAATTTAGCATGTATCTTCATATTTGGAATGCCTATTAATACTTTCACACCTTCGTCTTCCAACCTTTCTTTCCACTCTAAATTCGCTTCTTCATCAAACCTTGCCCTTAGCTCAAGCATTACTGTAACCTGTTTCCCATTGCGAACAGCATTTATTAAAGCATTGATAACCTTAGAATTGGTTGCAAGACGGTAGCAGGCGAT
Organism: Chitinophagaceae bacterium; assembly: GCA_046262255.1. Lineage (GTDB taxonomy): Bacteria > Bacteroidota > Bacteroidia > Chitinophagales > Chitinophagaceae > Flavisolibacter. Next base: position 34,050 of record JBHENB010000011.1, on the reverse strand, counting down.
TTTTATTGCGGTAACATCCGGATCAATTGCAGCTTCACGTAACAAGTCAATTACCGGACTAAATGAATGGTATGGGAAATGCAACATAACATCTCTTTCCATTACAACATCTGTAACTCTTCGGTCTTTTATTAAGGGATGTTCAAATGGTTTGCGATGCTTGCTTGGCCCATTAAAGACTTCACCAGGAAAATCCATGAAGTGTCTGAAATTATGAATGCGTCCCCCTGGAATTAAATTATCTCTTTTGGAAAGATTAAGTCTTCGTATTAAGAATTCAAGCAACCCCGGATCCATTTCTTTGTCATAAACAAAACGAACAGGCTTGCCCTTGCGACGATTTTTTACACCTTTCTCAATTTTTTGAATGAGGTTTGTTGAAATATCATTATCAATATCTATTTCGGCATCCCGTGTGACTTTAAATATATGTGACTGGTATTGATCATAACCAAAATAGCTGAATATTTCAGGCAAACTAAACCTTATTACATCCTCCAGCAATATAATATGGTGCTCATCTTCCAATGATGGCAGTAAAATAAACCTTCCGACAAAACGTGTTGGTACTTCAATAACTGCGTATTTCCTCCGTAATGCACTTTCCTGCTTCCACATTACTACTCCAAGATAAATAGACCGGTCGCGGAGATAAGGGATCTCAGGAATGCTCTCTATCATCAGTGGAATAATGTTGGGACTGATTTCTTCATCATAAAATCTTCTAACAAAATCCACCTGTTCCGTAGTAAGGTCTTTTTCTGTAACCAGAAAGATCTTCTGCTCTTTTAGTTCTTCCAGAATGCCCTCCCATATCCGCATAAATTCACTTTGATGGTTCAATACCGTCATTAATATTTCATCCAGAATTGCTTCCGGATTTACCTCCATATGCACTTTGGCTTTATTGCCAAACTGTATCATTCGTTTGAGTGTTGCAACACGTACACGGAAGAATTCATCCAAATTATTTGAGAAAATTCCTAAAAACCGTATCCGCTGCCGTAAGGGCACTGAAGGATCACCAGCTTCCTGAAGTACACGTGCATTAAAAGAAAGCCAGCTAATATCCCGTGGTATTATTCTTCTTTTTGTGTGTGCCATATCAATTCTATTCTTTAAAAATAGCCTTTAATTTTTCAATTAATGATGTGCTGGAAACACCCTCTGCAATAGGAGTAAGAACAACCTTGCCGCCACTTTCAATAACTTCTTTAGCACCAGCAATTTCTTCTACTTTGTAATCACCACCTTTAACTAATAAATCGGGCTGAATGGCCATTATCAGCTCACGGGGTGTTTCTTCAGTAAAAATAACAACTCCATCCACCATCGCTAATGAAGCAAGGAGTAAAGCTCTTGTTTGCTCATCATTCACAGGACGATCGTCCCCTTTTAACTTTTTGACTGAAGCATCTGAATTTAGACCCACAATTAATATATGCGCATGCTTAGCTGCTTCCATTAATGTAGAAATATGCCCTAGGTGTAGTACATCAAAACAGCCATTTGTAAAGACAATGGTTTTGCCAAGTAACCGCCACTGAGCCATTCTTTTGTTTAATTCCGGCAGTGTTACAATTTTATCTTTTATGCTTTGTCCTATTCTCAACTGGATTTTTTTTATTGTGGTAAGAAAATAACCCTGAAAAAATCAAACCACATCCTAAAATAATAATTGTTTGTACAGACCACAATAGCCATCCTAACGCTGTTCCGGTTGTTTCTACGTCCAACTGGTATAAACCCATAAGGCCAGCTACAAAAAGCGGGTAAGCGCCAATGCCTCCCGGAGTTACAATCATTCCTACACTTCCTACTGCTAATGTTGTAAGCCCCCCGCCAATTCCCAAGCCATCTGTTTCCTGCAAAGCGTATAATCCTGCAGTAGTACTTAACAAATACATTAGCCATATTAATATGGTATGAAAAACAAATTGTGCTTTGTGTTTGATAAGACGAATACTGTTCAAACCATGTCCAATGCCTTTTATTACATTCTTAATTTTAGCAACTATATCTATATGCCCAAATCTTTTTAATAAAAAATATAAAATAAAAAGAAAAGTAATAGATGCAGATAAGATAATCACCAGCTTTGTTAGTGAAAGATGGCCTGTTTCGTCTTTGAATACCTTACTTATGAAATTCAATGTGTAGTCGCCTATAATGTGCCATTGAAAAAGCAGGGCCAATAAAAAAACAATACCCAGGCATACAACGTCAATAAATCTTTCAATAACAATTGTTCCTACAAGACGGTCGGCTCTAATTTTCTCGTATTTAGATAAGAGGGTGCATTTAACTACCTCGCCAAGCCGGGGCACACCTGCATTAACAAGGTAACCTATCATTACTGCAGCCCATGTATTAAAAATGGTTGGTGCATAACCCAGGGGCTCCATTAAAATTCTCCACCGTAAAGCCCTGCTGTAATGGCTTATTAATAGCATAACAACAACAGGAACAATTATCCAGTGACGTGCATTTTGTATGGAGATTTTTATCTGTTGCCATTGTTCCTGCTTTACATCTTTTAGGGTTAGCCAGACAAATAAGACTCCTAAGCCTAAAAAAAACAAATATTGTAGTATGGTGAGAAGCGACTTATTCATTTAGGAATAACCTTGTTGAATTCCATGATAGCAGTACATAAAATAAATTCAGCTCCAATAAAAAATGATTTAATGAACGCAAAAGTAATTGAGGGTACTTAACATCAATGTTAATTAAGTGCCATGTTATCTATCAACCTGATGTTATCTATACTTGCTGCTATCAGAGCTATCAATTTTTTTGAACTATTTGTCGGCGCAGCATCTAACGTATTTGCATCTGCAATTTCTACATAATCTACCTTTATTCCCATTCCCTGTAACTTTATTTTAGCAGTTTGTTTTAATTCATTGAAATCTTTATGTTGAAAATGTTCTTTAATAAAGATTAATGTTTTGAAAAGATGTGCAGCCCTATTACGCTGCTCGTTATTCAACCTAAGGTTACGACTACTCATAGCTAATCCATCTGCTTCGCGAACTGTTTCACATATCTTAATATTAATAACTTCTTGTTTGCCTATCATTTCAACCAGCTTCTTTATTACCATGCATTGCTGATAATCCTTTTGGCCAAGGTATAGTTCATCGGGGCTTACAAACTGTAGCAATCTATCCATTACCTGGCAAACACCTTGAAAATGTTTCGGCCTGTACTCACCCTCAAGTATTGATTCTATTTTTCCAAGCTGGTATCTATTAACAACATAATGATCTGAATATATTTCCTCCACACCCGGTAAAAATAAAATATCACATTCCGCACCCATCAATTTTTCAATATCATCCTCCAACGTAACAGGGTATTTTTCGAAATCTTCTTTATTATTGAATTGCGCAGGATTGATAAAAATGCTGCAAACGGTAATATTATTTTCCAGCTTTGATGCTTTAATTAAGGATAAATGCCCTTTATGCAAAGCACCCATTGTGGGGACAAACCCAATATTTTCACCGGATTGTTTGTGTTGCTGGAGAAATTGAAAGAGAGTGTTTGCTTTCTTGAAAATGATCATTGTTATAGAAGTAGTAATTACAATGCTGCTATTTACCCTATAAATGCTACCTTTGCAAACCTTGTAAAGAATCTGATAAACCGGGCTTACAATGTCAGCAAAGAAAAGAATTTTATTTATTGCTAATGAAATGTCTCCTTACCTGGAATTGACGGAATTTTCGGAAGTTGTGAACAAGCTTGCCATTAAGGCAAATGAAAAAGGTTTTGAAGTCAGGTGCATTATGCCCCGCTTTGGTACCATAAATGAACGACGCCACCGTTTACACGAAGTTGTAAGACTCTCCGGAATAAATATCTCAATTGACAACGAAGACTTTCCCTTGCAGATTAAAGTAGCGTCTTTACCAAATGCACGTTTGCAAGTTTACTTTCTTGATAATGAAGATCTTTTTAGAAGAAAATATGTATTTACCGATGAGGGCGAGAAGTGGTATGCCGATAATGGATTAAGAATGGTTTTCTTTTGTAAAGGTGCATTGGAAACAGTAAAGAAATTTGGCTGGCCTCCTGATATTATTCACTGCAGCGGATGGATGACTGGTTTAATACCTGCATACCTAAAAACTGTCTATAAAAAGGAACCCGTATTTTCTCATAGCGAAATAATTTTTACAATTGGGCAAAACAGCTACGATGAAAAACTTGAAAATGATTTTATCACAAAAGCATTGATACACCCGACCATAAAAGAAAAGGAGCTTGAACCTTATAAAGATGGAAATAATGTAAGCATGTACCGCGGTGCCGCTACTTATGCAGATGCTATTACGTTCGGTTCTGATACAATTGATAAAAAGCTTATTGAGGAATTTACTAAAGTGCGTGGTAAAAAAACCCTCCCTTATAAACCCGATTCTGATTTAACAGACTATTTACAGTTGTATAGCGATCTTGCGAACAAGTAATTTTCCACTGCTTAATATTTATTTGTGAAGAAGTATTCTCCGGCTCTATGTTCTATTGTATTCTTTATATTTTCCTTTGTTGTATTCAGTTCCTGCACAAAAATTAATGAATCTACAGAATTAGGAAGCGACCTTATTCCTCCAATAGACAACGTAAATACATTCGATACAACTTTAACTGTAGAGACTTATAATGAAGTGTTCAGCCAGCTTACTGATTCCTCACGCAGCAGAAAAACAGATGAACAATTTCTCGGTTATATCAGCAATGATCCGCTGTTTGGTAAGACCACTGCATCAATGTTTTTAGAATTAAAGCCAGCCAGTTTTAAATATTCTTTCGGGGCAAAAAAAGAAGATTTATATATTGATTCTATTGTGCTGGTATTAAGTTATCGGGAAACGTATGGTGATTCCTCAGTGCCTCAAAAAGTGAATGTTTACCAATTAGATCAATCAAATAACTTTAAATCAGACTCATTTTATCTCCTTCGTAACAATAATCTCACTTATTCTAATCAGCTTGGATCTGCAACTTTTACTCCCCGAAGGCTAAGTGATTCTTTGACACTATTCGGGGAAAAATCAAAAAATCAATTACGCGTAAGGCTGAGCAATTCTTTTGGGCAATCCTTATTAAATCAGGATTCAACTGGTGCCTTTGCATCTGATTCAGCTTTTCGTGTCTTCTTTAAAGGTTTTGCTGTAGTGCCGGATAAAAGTTTCGGCGGGAATGCTGTAATGGGCTTTCAGCTTACAGATACAAATACCAAACTTGCCATTTATTATAAATATGAAAAGAATGGCAAAAGAGACACCTTCACCACCTTTAAATTCAATCCACTTTCTGCATCTGCAAATCTTGTGCAGAGAGATCATGCAGGCTCTCAATTAGCGGGTTATTTAGGTGGTACAGGGCAAGATAATTTGCTTTTTATACAAAATACACCAGGAACTTTTGCACGTATTAGAATACCCGGCTTACCCAATATCAATAACCGCATTATACATCGTGCAGAATTGATTGTGCAACAGGTAGCTCATGTATCAGATATAATATTTCCGCCTCCGCCTTATTTGTTTTTGGATGCACTAGATTCAACAAAAAGTAAATACCGCACCATTCCATTGGATCTTTCTTTTGACAATAATGGCCAATTAAACGCCGGAGTTTTTGGATTAATAGCCAGGCGTACTACAGATACTGCGGGCAATACAATAAATGTATGGCGGTTTAATATTTCCAGATATGTTCAACGGGTGTTGAATAGAACTGAACCAAGCTATGAACTTCGCCTGTCAAGTCCATTTGCATTGCGAGATCTTTACAGAGGCCCCTCCGGTGACGTCGAACAAAGTTTCAACGTTAATCCCTTTACAACAATTGGCAGGGTACGAGTTGGCGGAGGTAATCATTCTACACAGCAAATGCAATTGCGAATTATTTATTCCCGGCTTTGATGCAAAAATCGAATTGCTCGTGGAGTTATCTTTGCAGCCAATTTTAATTACCGATCTCCTAAAAAAGGAGTTTGCATTTTTTGCTGAATAGAGCGCAGTACAAGGTGCCTTCGTGCTCAGGATAAACTTGCAAGAGGTGATTATAGAAATTCAAAGGCTGGTAACAAAGAATTGAAAATTCTAAAATAATAAAACTTAAATCTAAATGCCTTATTTGTTTACATCCGAAAGTGTCTCCGAAGGTCATCCTGATAAAGTTGCTGACCAGATATCCGATGCATTGATTGATAATTTTCTTGCATTTGACCCTAATTCTAAAGTTGCGTGTGAAACATTGGTTACTACAGGCCAGGTGGTTTTGGCCGGTGAAGTAAAATCCAAAGCATATCTCGATGTACAGGAAATTACCCGCCAGGTAATTCGCCGCATTGGTTATACCAAGAGTGAATATATGTTTGAAGCTAATTCATGCGGTATTTTTTCAGCTATTCATGAGCAATCTTCTGACATTAACCAGGGAGTGGACAAAAAGAAAAAAGAAGAACAGGGTGCAGGTGACCAGGGAATGATGTTTGGATATGCCACTAATGAAACTGAAGATTACATGCCATTGGCATTGGACCTGGCGCATAAAATACTGCAGGAGCTTGCAGCATTGCGGCGCGAAAACAAAAAAATAAAATATTTGCGTCCTGATGCAAAAAGCCAGGTAACGCTGGAATATGATGATAATAACCAACCCAGCCGCATTGATGCAATTGTTGTATCCACGCAACATGATGATTTTGATTCGGAAGGAAAGATGCTGGAGCGGATTAAAAAAGACGTCATCAATATTTTAATTCCACGGATAAAAACAAAGTATAAAAAATACGCGAATCTTTTTAATAACGAAATTAAATATCATATTAATCCTACGGGAAAATTTGTAATTGGTGGCCCCCACGGAGACACTGGTTTAACCGGAAGAAAAATTATTGTAGATACATATGGTGGAAAGGGAGCACATGGAGGTGGTGCATTTAGCGGAAAAGATCCTTCTAAAGTAGATCGCTCTGCAGCTTATGCAACTCGTCACATTGCTAAAAATTTAGTTGCAGCCGGCATTTGTGATGAAGTATTAGTACAGGTATCTTATGCCATTGGCGTAGCACAGCCTACCAGTATTAGTGTAAATACATTTGACACCGCAAAAGTAGATTTAACTGATGGGCAGATTGGTAAGAAAGTACAGGAAATTTTTGACATGCGCCCTTATTTCATTGAGCAACGTTTAAAATTACGCAACCCAATTTATAGCGAAACTGCAGCTTATGGGCACATGGGCCGCCAGCCGAAAGTGATTACTAAAACCTTTTTTACACCAGAGGGTAAGGAAATGAAAAAGAAAGTTGAATTATTTACCTGGGAAAAACTGGACTATGTAACAAAAGTGAAAAAAGCCTTTGACCTGAAGTGAGGTCTATCTAATCTAATTGCTAAGGTTGCATATGCAGCCTTTTTTGCTTGAACCGTTTTTAAATTTCCTGCGGGGGTAGAAATTAAAGAAATTCACCCATTTATCTTTGATTACAGAATCAAAAAAATCAGCTTCTTGACAAAGCTCAGGCAACACAATCGCCCTAAGAAAAATTTATTCATCATAGGCAAGCGAAATGTCCTTCATGCCATTGAATCTGGTAAGCAATTAGAGCGAATTTATTTGCAAAACAATTTGGGAGGGAATGAAATTAGCTACCTGAATCAATTAGCAGTTCAGCATAAAATACCTGTTAATAAGGTACCTATCCAAAAAATAGAAGGGTTTAACATAATAAATCATGACGGATGTGTTGCACTGGTTTCACAAGTACAATATTATGATTTGCAGGAGGTGATTTCATTTGTGATAGAAAATGGGCAGGTGCCGTTACTCTTAATTCTGGATGGCATTACTGATATCCGGAATATTGGCGGTATTGCAAGAACAGCTTTTTGTACAGGTGTGCATGCCCTTATCATTCCTGATAAAGGTGTTGGAATGCTAAACGAAGATGCTGTGCTAACATCTGCAGGCGCATTGGAAAAGTTGCCTGTGTGCCGTGTGGGCAGCTTAATGAAAACAGTCGATGACCTGCACCTTAATGGAATAAAAGTTTTTGCAAGTGAAATGACTAGTGATAAAAAAATATTTGACTGCGACTTTAAAGTTCCCTGTGCAATTATCATGGGTAGCGAAGCCAAAGGCATTTATCCTGCTTTGCTGAAGGTTTGTGATGAAAGTTTTAGAATACCAATGCACGGAAATTTTGAATCACTGAATGTTTCAGTAGCTGCAGGAATGATATTGTATGAAGCGATGAAACAACGATCTGACAATAGTTAAGAAAGAGTTTTGAAGATCATGCTCATTGAAGTCCTTTTATCAAAATAAAATCCTTTCCTTTTGAGATGTACTAATAAAAATATCCAATCGTTTCCTGCATAAAACATTACTTTCCGTGGAGGCATAAAATAATTAAAGTACTTACAGCGTCTGGTGGCATTATAATTTGCTATTGATCCGTAATCAAATTCAGAGTATAAAAGCAGTTTATAGTTATTCATTTATCTTGTGCTTATCTTATTTACGACTTTACCATGACTTCTTCACGTCAGCTTGCTGCCATAATGTTTACGGATATTGTTGGTTATACAGCTTTGATGGGAGAAGATGAACAAATGGCATTTGACCTCCTGCGTAAGAACCGGCAAACACAGCAACCACTTATTAAACAATATAATGGAACATGGATAAAAGAAATAGGCGACGGCCTATTGGCAACCTTTCAAACTGTTACCGATGCTGTAAAGTGTGCCAGTGCTATTCAGAGCGCCTGCAACCATATTCCTGATTTAAAGTTACGTATCGGTATTCATCTTGGAGAAGTAGTATTTGAGAACAATGATGTTTTTGGCGAGGGAGTAAACATTGCCTCAAGAATACAGGCACTTGCATCAATTGGTGGAATTTGTGTTTCAGAGCATGTATATAAAAACATTGCCAATAAAAAAGATATTAAGGCAACATATGTAGGAGCGGAAGTGTTGAAAAATGTAAAAGATCCTGTACAAATTTACGAAGTACAGATGAATGATATAATAATAGTGGAGAGAGAATCCGGGACTAATAACGCAATTCACCCTGAAGCCCCGGCTAAAAGTGTTGCAGTATTGCCATTTGTGAATATGAGTAGCGACCCTGAACAGGAATATTTCAGCGATGGTATCGCTGAAGAAATATTGAACTCGCTTGTGCATTTAAAAGGTTTAAAGGTAGCGGGCCGAACCTCATCGTTTCGATTTAAAGGTAAAAATCTGGATCTCAGGGAAATCGGAGAACAATTGGGTGTCAGTAATGTGTTGGAGGGAAGTCTTCGAAAACAAGGCAACAAATTACGGGTTACCGCGCAATTGGTTAATGTAAAAGATGGGTTTCATTTATGGTCGGAAAGATATGATCAGGATATTGATGACATTTTTGCCATACAGGATGAGATTGCGTTAGCCATAACAGAAAAGCTAAAGGTTACATTGCTGAAAGATGATCGTGATAAGATCACTAAAACATATACACAGAATACAAAAGCATATGACTTATATTTAAAAGGACGTTTCTTTATAAACAGGCGCGGTGCATCTATAATGACTGGCATACAATGTTTTCAACAAGCTATTGATATAGATCCGGATTTTGCATTAGCTTATGCAGGATATGCGGATGCTATTTCCTTAACTGCTTCCTTCGGCTTTGTAAAGCCCACTAATGTGATGAATAAAGTAAAACACTCCGCTGAGAAGGCAATTCAGTTAGATCCTCATCTTTCGGAACCATATTGTTCTCTTGCATTTTACTATAATTTTTTTGAATGGAACTGGAAGGAGGCCAGGAGGAATTTTTTAAAGTCTATTGAGTTAAATCCACGATATGCCCAGGCACACTATTGGTACGGTTGGGATTATCTGGCTTGGGTGGAAGGCAACTTTGACGAAGCTGAAAAGCACGGACAAATTGCTATACAACTGGAACCCCTCAATTCAATTTGTTATGGAGCCTACTCTCAAATTTTACATAAGGCAGGTAAATTTAAAGAGGCGTTAGCTGTTTGCAAAACAGGCATTGAGCTCGATGCAAATTCATACTTATGCCGCTTTAACGAAGGTGTTGAATATATGTCTCTTCAACAATACGACGAAGCAATTTCGTCTTTTGAAAATGCAATGCAAATTTCTAACAGGCATCATTTGGCACTCAATTGCCTTCTGTGGACGCATTGTCTAAAAGGCAACTTCGAAAAGGCAAGTGCATTGATGAAAGAATTGAAAGAACGGTCTCAAAAAGAGTATGTAGCCAATACATTTACGGGTATATCTGCGGCTTACCTTAATGATGTAGATGAAGCGTTCAAATATCTCGAAGCAGCCTATAATGACCGCGAGCCAATATTATTATCACTAAGAAATGGTCATTGGGTTCCTCCGACTCTTACAAATGACCCTCGTTATAAACAACTAATAGACAGAATTGGATACCCGGAATATGTGAAAGGGTCTATTGGCATTCTTTAAGTTGTGCCAGTGGAATTATAAACTTCTACAACAGGTGAGGTTAAATCAAATGCATACTTCGCTAATACCGATTATAAATTACTTCAATAGCATTACCCCTCTACCAGAAGAGTTAGTGAAAAAGAACGTACCAGTTTCTTTAACCGCATCCGAAATAAAATTTATGCATCCTCACGACAACTAACCTGAACTCAAAAAGTTATTTCTTCAGCAAAAAACGGTAGTAAATCAGTGTTCTTGACTTTAAGTCTTCGTGTATTTTGGAGCCTTTAACACCGGCAAATTCCTTAAACGCCTTTTGAAACCATTTAGGAACATCCTTATCAATACGTTGTTGTTTTAATGGCTCTTCGGTTTCTATTGCCTTTATTACATTATTTGTAATATCCTCTTCCTCCAGAAATTGCATGCCACTTTGCTGTAGATGGTTTCTCAAAATTTTCATACCTTCAGGGCTTCGTATATCGGTACAAAGAAAATATCCATTCTTTCGCAACACTCTTTCCACTTCTGATAAAAATTTTGGAACAGAACCATAAGCATGGCAAGATTCGACATTCGTCACTACATCAAAAGTTTCATTGCCGAAAGGAAGATGCTCAGCACTGCCTTGTACAAATTTCAATTTGTCAGTACCGTGTTTTTCATTTGACCATTGTACGGCATTGTGGGCAATGTCTAAGCCAGTCATTGTTTTAGGTAACAGATATTTGGTGATGTGTGCAGCGCCGCCACCTCTTCCACTGCCTACCTCTAAAACATCGCATCCCCCGATATTCACTTTGGAAGCCAAATAATGATAAAGCTGTATCGAATAGCGGTTGATTTCTTCCTTATTCTCAAGCACCAACGGCTTTTCATGATCAAACGGCATATATCCGTAGTTCATAAAATGCCAGTTATCTACTTTAAACTTTTTTGCTAAAGTTTCATAAATAGGTTTCCACATTAGCCGTCGGAACCACGGATAGTCAGTAAGCGTAAGAAATAGTTTCGCAATCATACTTTTGTTATTCAAATGGAAATAAGAAATAAATTTATTCGAAGCAGATTTTTAAGTTAAAATTAATCGGCTTAAATGAATTATAATACCAGTTACTATTGAGAATATTAACACACTAATCACAAAATGAATTCGGGGAGTAAAAACTTTACATCGCAAACGCAGCTTATTGAATGTCCCCGTGATGCTATGCAGGGATGGAAAAGCTTTATCCCCACAAATAAAAAAATTGAATATATCAATGCGTTACTAAATGTGGGTTTTGATACCATTGACTTCGGAAGTTTTGTTTCACCGAAAGCCATTCCACAAATGGCAGATACCCGGGAGGTGTTGAAAAGTTTACAAGTTGATAAGTTTACAAGTTCAAAATTGCTGGTAATTGTTGCCAATGTTCGCGGGGCAGAAGAAGCAGTTGCTTATGATGCAATAACATATTTGGGATTTCCATTTTCTATTTCTGAAACTTTTCAACAACGTAATGCAAAAAGCTCGATTGAGCAAAGTGTTGGCACGGTAGAGGAGATTCAAAATTTATGCAACAGGCATAATAAAGAACTGATTATTTATTTGAGCATGGCATTTGGAAACCCTTATGAAGATGCATACAATAAAGAAATTTTATTGCGATGGGCAGATGAAATGGTAAAAAAGAAAATAAAAATAATTGCGTTAGCGGATACTGTTGGCATTGCCAATCCTGAACAAATTTCTTTTGCATTAAACACTCTAATCTCTAATTATCCGGATACTACTTTCGGTGTTCATTTGCATTCTACAGCTGAAAACTGGAAACAAAAAGTTGAGGCTGCATACGCTGCAGGTTGTAAACGTTTTGATGGCACATTGAAAGGAATTGGCGGTTGCCCAATGGCGAATGATGATTTGGTTGGGAATATGAATACAGAATGGCTATTGAAGTTTATGGAAGATAAAGGTGAAATTCTATCTATTAATGAAGAAGCTTTAAAAGAAAGCTTACGAATAGCTGAAGAAATTTTTAGATAACATAGCGTCATTGTTTTAAAACTTTCAACCCGCAGGGTTCTGAACTTATTAACTTGTAACCTGTAAACTTCTGACCTTATTTATGGACTTCATGCTGAACATAGAATTGCGTAAATCTCACAAGCAAATCAATCATCAGCATAAAATATTATCCATCGGCTCCTGTTTTACCGAACACATTGGAAAGGCGTTGCAGGAACTTAAATTTAATGTCCTGCAAAATCCAAATGGAATTTTATTTGATCCTGCAAGTGTTTCTTCCGCCTTGCTTTCCTATATCAGGAATCATCAATATAAGATAGATGATTTATTTCAATTAAATGAGCTTTGGCATAGCTGGGCTCATCACAGCCGCTTTTCCGGAACCGATAAAGAAAGTGTCTTGCAAAACATTAATGACTCTCAGAAACAAGCACATCAATTTTTAAGAGAGGCAAATTGGCTCATTATTACTTTAGGTTCAGCATTTAATTATAAACTCACGAAGTATGCAACTACAACTGCGGAAACTTCAAAAGCTCCCCCTTCAGGGGGTTGGGGGGTTTGCAATTGCCACCGTGCTCCTGCGCAATGGTTTGTAAAACATTTGATGCCAATTGATGAAATCATCGAACAGTTGGAACACACAGTTCAACAAGTATTTAACTTCAATAAAAAACTAAACATCATTTTCACCGTTAGTCCTGTCAGGCACATAAGGGATGGGGTGGTGCAGAATAATCGGAGCAAAGCAAGGCTGCTGGAAACTGTGCACTACATGGTAAACAAATATGATGAAATATCTTATTTCCCTTCTTACGAGTTGGTAATAGATATTTTGCGGGACTATCGTTTTTATGCAGAGGATATGGTTCATCCAAACTATCTCGCAACAGATTATGTATTGGAAAATTTTATTAAAATATTTATGTCTGCGGAAACGCAATTACTAAATAAAGAAATTGAAAAACTGAATATTGCCTGTAAACACCGATCAGCGCATCCGAACACAAAAGCACATCAAAACTTTCTAAAAGATAATCTGGAAAAGGTAAGTCTGTTGCAGCAAAAATATCCTTTCCTGGATTTACAGAACGAAAGAAGTTATTTATCAACTGCAATCAGTGTGACTTAAGACCGTATTCTTTCCCGAGATATATTTCGAGCTTCTGCAGCAGGAATAATTGGTTTTTAGCACGGTTAAAATTGTGATCCTGGTACGAAACTCTATAATACACATCCCCACGCAAATAATCTGTCAGGAAACGCAGCGCCTGCATATAAATCATGATAAGGCCTGCATAGTGAAAATGGTTTTTTTCAGTATTGGTTAAGTGATTTCCCATACCTTTTAAATAACCTCTGATTATAGCTTTATAGATATCATCACTGATAGCAATAGCATCCCAATCAATACTGTTTTCCTCAACGCTGCAGCACATGGTACGTATCATATCACCAATGTCAGAGTAAAATTTCCCCGGCATTACTGTATCTAAATCCACCGGACAAATTACTTCCCTGGTTTCGCAATCAAAAAGAATGTTACTTATCTTACAATCATGATGCATGATTCGTGTCGGGAACAATGTTTCATGAGAAAAACTTTCATACACACCAACCAGCACTTTCCTCTTTTGTAATTCATTTATCATCCACTGCGCTTTATTCAACCGTAATACAGCATCTTTTTGTATTGCATCTGTAAATTGCCCGTAACGAAATGTGAGATTATGAAAATCAGATATAATTACTTTCAATTCTGATGCATTTAGCTTTATTAAGGAAGCAGTAAAAGTTGCAAAACATAATGCAACAGCATTAGCATCTTCAGTATTACCAACTAATTCAGGGGAAAATGTATCAGGAACAAATTCCATTGCACGCCAAATGCCTCCCTCTGAATCTTTCCATAAATATTCCCCTTTTTTTGTGGAGATCAATGAAGGAATAAAAAAAAATTCATTTTTGTTTTTCAAATGCTCCTGAATCAGCAGGTAGTTATGCTGCATATCTTCCGGATGTTGAAAAACGTTTGTATTTAACTGTTGCAATACTATGGCATCTCTTCTTTGTTCCTGTAGTAAATATGTTTTATTGATTAAGCCATTGCCTAAAGTTTTTATTTGTACACTTTTAGAATAACCAAATGCCTTTGCTGCCTGTATATGATTGGTATCTGTCAATGCGCTAATATTCATCTGTCCGTGCAAAATCATTTTTCCTGGATGTCCATTTTCCTTTTGTAAAATCAGGAAATTTTACCGTTTTATTTCCCGTCGCAATGCTTTTTTCACTTAATGGTGTAATAGCACTCCAGGTAACAGAATCGTAAACATCAATGGGAAATGGCTTGCGGCGTTTGATAGACTCGATAAAAGCGTGAAGCACAAAAAAATCCATTCCCCCGTGCCCTGCACCTTGCGTCTCTTTACTCCATCGTACCCATAACGGGTGATCATATTTTTCAAGCCAGTGCTTTTCATCATCCCATTGGTGGGGTTTAGAAATTCCTTCTACATACACACCATTATTTAAATCCATCCACAGCCCTTTTGTACCCTGCACCCGAAAACCTAATGAGTAAGGACGGGGTAAGTTTGTATCATGTTGAAGCAGGATTGTTTCCCCATTGACACATTTAATTTGTGTAGTAACCACGTCACCTAATTTAAATTTTACTTTGGCGTTGGGGTGATCCGGTCCGCCTTTTTTTACAATATAGTCATGCAGACCACTGGATTTGCTGGCAAAAGAATTAAGTGATATAAACCGGTTACCAGCATTGATGTTTATCATTTTTGCAAGTGGCCCTATCCCATGTGTGGGGTAGAGATCACCGTTCCGGCTCACAGAATGAGCTGTTCGCCACCGTGCCTCCGAAAAACCTTTTTCACCAAATTCTACTCCGCTGCCATACGGATCAATGCCATTGTTGAATTTTACACCTCTTAAATCGTGCTGGTAGCCGCCCTGGAGGTGAATTACTTCACCAAAAATGTTTTGACGCAACATATTCAATACAGCCATAACATCGCGGCGATAGCAAACGTTTTCCAGCATCATCAGGTGTCCATTTGTTCGTTCACAGGCTCTAAGAACATTCCAATGATCTTGCAATGTAATACCCATCATTACTTCACAGCCTACGTATTTCCCTGCTTCTAAAGCATCAATGCTCATTGGTGCATGCCATTCCCACGGAGTGGCAATAATTATGGCGTCTATATCTTTTTGTTCCAGCAACTTTCTGTATGCATGAGGATCACCGGTAATTAATTTTGGAGCTGCTTTACCTGCTTTTGTAAAAATGTCCAAAGTCATCTTGATCATTCTGTCATCAATATCGCAGATGGAAATAACTTCCACATCGTTTCTCCTTAGCGCCAGATCTATATGAGACTGGCCCCGCAACCCGGTTCCAATTACACCTAAGCGAACTTTGTTATCAGCATTTATCATTAACCCTGATGAGGGTAAAAGGGCAAAACCAGCAGCTGTTATAGCTGAATTTTTTACAAAATCTCTTCTTTTCATTTTATGATGGTTAATTTGAAATGTTTAAGATTAGAACAATGCTGCTACTATTTGTTCATTAAATATTGAATATTGAAACATTTTACTTCTTCATTCAACATTCCCCGCCTGAACGATGTCAGTCGGGCAGGCTTGTTCATTATTCTACATTCAATGCATTCTATCTCCCCGTACTTCTAAATTTTTCATTATCTCTGCTTCATAAACCATCCATTGCTTCCATCGCTGCCTTACTTTTTCTTTGTTGGTGTATGTTTCTGCTAATTCAATAAAAAGAGTATAATGACCAGCTTCACTTTCCATAAAACGGCGGTAAAATAGACGCAGGTATTCATCATTCAAACCTTCGCTTAATCGCTTAAAGCGTTCGCAGCTACGGGCTTCAATCAGAGCACATATTAAAAGTTTATCCAGCAATCTGTCCTCTTCCCTGCCACCTTTGGTTTGAAATTGCATTAATTCATTTACGTATTCATCTTTTCGTTGCTTTCCCAATGGTAAATTTCTTCTTTGCAGTTCAGACAGTACAAGCCGGAAATGCCCCCATTCTTCCGTGACAATAGGAGCTAACTCAGTAACTATTTTTTCCCTGTTGCTATATAGTTGAATTAAAGAAATACAGGTAGTAGCTGCTTTTTGCTCGCAGTACGCATGATCAGTTAGAATATCCTGCAGTGATCTTTCTGCAAGATTCACCCAACGTGGGTCACTTGGTAGTTTAAGACCTAAAATAGTTTTGGTATGATGTGATAAATTCTCCGGCTGTTGCATACAAAACAAAACTACAATTATGTACCATTGCTCGATATAAGTTTCATGTTATGCTGCATCAGAATTCTGCCATGATCTTAAAAACATCTTTGCAGCTTATTCCTTACCTTTGCCGCTAATAAAAAATAAAACTCAGGCATCTAATCGGGATGCTAATCTAAACACTTTAAAATGCCTTTAACGAAAGAAAAGAAATCCGGCATATTTACAAATTTTGCCGGAAATGAAAGGAACACTGGTTCTATTGAAGGACAGATTGCCCTTCTAACAGAACGCATAGCTCAAATTTCCTCTCACCTGCAACAAAACAAAAAAGATTTTTCTACCCATCGCGGTTTAATGCAACTGGTAGGTAAACGCAGAAGATTGCTCAATTACCTGCAAAAGCATAATCTTACCGGCTATAGAGAACTTATAGAAAAGTTAGGTTTAAGAAAATAACAAGCCAGCCTATCCAAAACCCTTCCAAAGGAAGGGCTTTTAATTTTCTAAGGTTGAGTTATCTATATTTATGTATAACAGGTTGAAGTATTGAAGTTGTCAACTTTAAATTCTAAACCTCAACTTAAAACTCTCAAATTCAAATCATGCTCACACAAAAATTTAGTAAAACATTCGATATAGGCGACGGAAGAGAAGTAACCATTGAAACCGGTCGCCTTGCACGTCAGGCAGATGGTGCAGTTACCGTAAAAATGGGTAATAACATCTTATTGGCTACCGTTTGCGCTACGGAAACACCAAAAGAAGGCCAGGACTATTTTCCATTAAGTGTAGATTACATGGAAAAGTTTGCATCTGCCGGCCGTATTCCGGGTTCTTTCTTTAAAAGAGAAGGAAGATTGAGTGAAGGCGAAATATTAATCTCCCGCTTAATTGACAGGGCACTACGTCCGCTTTTTCCGGAAGATTATTTATGCGAAGTACAGGTTATTGTTACACTTATTTCCAGTGATAATGAAATTATGCCGGATGCTCTTGCTTGTTTGGCTGCATCTGCAGCATTAGCAGTTTCTACTATTCCTATTAAAGAAGTTATTTCGGAAGTACGTGTTTCCAAAATTGATGGCCAGTTCAAAACCAATCCGACGCGTTCTGAAATGGATAGATCAGACCTTGATTTCATTATTGCTGCCACGGAAAAAAACATTATGATGGTAGAAGGGGAAGCGAAAGAATGCAGCGAGGAAGATCTTTTGCAGGCATTGCAATTAGCCCATGATGCCATCAGAGTACAAATAAAAGCGCAACAGGAGCTGAGGGATATGGTGGGTATAGCGGAAAAACGCGACTATCCAAAACCAGAACAAAATGAAACTTTACGGCAACGCGTAAATGATTTTGCTACTGAGAAAATGGCTCAGTTAGCAAGAGCTAATTTAAAAAAAGCTGCACGCAAAGAACAATTTGATACTATCAAGGAAGAATTACTGGAAACCTTACGTCAGGAAGCTAATCTAAAGGAAGGAGAAGAGTTACCAGGTCTGACCCAAAAAATGGTCTATACGTATTTAACTGATCTGCAATATCATGTAGTGAGAGATATGATACTGGATGATAAGGTGCGCCTGGATGGAAGAGGGTTGGAGGATGTTCGTCCTTTAGATATGGAAGTAGATGTACTGCCCACACCGCACGGAGCTGCCCTTTTTACCAGAGGTGAAACTCAATCTCTTACAACCGTTACCCTGGGAACCCCTTTAGACGAATTATTGGTAGAAAGTGCAGCCAAATCAGAATATTCAAAATTTATCCTGCATTATAATTTTCTGCCGTTTTCTACCGGCGAGGTTAAATTTTTACGTGGAGCCAGCCGCCGCGAGGTGGGTCACGGTAATCTTGCCCAACGATCTTTAAAGCAAAGGATGCCTGCAGGCGATTTTCCTTACACTGTAAGGATAGTGAGTGATATTTTAGAAAGCAATGGATCATCATCTATGGCAACTGTTTGTGCTGGTTCTCTAGCTTTGATGGATGCAGGTGTACCTGTTGCCAAACATATTGCAGGTGTGGCTATGGGCTTAATTACAAAAGAAGGTAAACATGCGGTTCTTACAGATATTTTAGGCGATGAAGACCATTTGGGTGATATGGATTTTAAAGTAACCGGAACCAGGGATGGCATTTGTGGTATTCAAATGGATATTAAAGTGGATGGCTTATCTATGGATGTAATGCGGCAGGCATTGGAACAAGCCAGAGCTGGTAGATTGCACATTTTAGATGCCATGTATGCCTGTATGCCTGAAGCAAGAAGTGAAGTGAAACCCCATGCTCCAAGAATGGTAAAACTGTTTATTGATCGCGAATTTATTGGTGCTGTGATAGGGCCCGGTGGCAAAATAATTCAGGAAATGCAGCGCGAAACGGGAACAACCATCAATATTGAGGAAAAGAATAACATGGGTGAGGTAAGCATTTTTGGTACAGCAAAAGAAGGCGTGGAAAAAGCCGAAGCATGGGTAAAAGGTATTGTTGCTGTTCCAGTTGTTGGTGATGTTTATGAAGCCACGGTCAAATCAATTATGCCTTACGGTGCGTTTGTTGAATTTTTACCTGGCAAGCAAGGCTTATTACATATCTCAGAAGTAAGCTGGAAGCGGCTTGAAACTTTAGAAGGCGTATTGACCGATGGAGAAATGGTAAAAGTTAAGTTGGTTGGAACTGATCCCAAAACAGGAAAATTTAAATTATCAAGAAAGATATTGCTCCCAAAACCGGAAGGGCAGAGTGGTGAAGGACGAAGATTTGAAGGTCCCAGAAATGAACAACGCGGTGACAGGCCGAAACTGGAACGCCAGCAACAACGGCCAGAGCAAAATAGTACAGAAGAAAATCAACAATAAAATGTTTACATAATTATTGCAAGGCTGTCTAACGACAGCCTTTTTATTTACTAAATGAAGCTATATTCAACTAAGCATAGAAGTAACTGAAGGATAGCAGGGATTATTAATTGGGTTTTATCTGAATTAAGTTCAACAGGTTTGAACAAACAGATATGCATTTGGTGGCTGATTTTAATTTGATATTATCTTGCAAACATCAATAAGCGGGTAATCTGCATAACATTTTTAATATGAAAAAATGCCTGCTTGCGTGCAGGTAAATTTTGATCAGCGGATTTTAGAAGAAGATGAAGAGAACTTAATCAAGTCTATTCATGAAAGAAACGGGTGTTAAACCGTATTTTCTTGCAAGTACAACTATTGCTGCACAATTTAACATACCCCCATAATTGTTTTCATTATTTTTGCAGCCCACATTTATGAACGAATTATTATTAATTATTGTTGCTTATTTGTTAGGCAGCATTCCTACAGCATTGTGGATCAGTCAGCGTTTTTTTAACATAGACATTCGCGAATATGGCAGTGGCAATGCCGGTGCTACAAATACCTACCGGGTTTTGGGTGCTAAATGGGGTACGTTTGTAATGATTGCTGATATGCTAAAAGCTATTATAGCTGTTAAGCTAGCATTCTTTCTACCTGAATCTATCGAAAACAGTCTTTACCTGGTAAACATGCAGATAGCGCTTGGCCTTGCTGCAGTAATAGGACATATTTTTCCAATATGGGCAGATTTCCGTGGCGGAAAAGGAGTAGCATCTTTATTTGGAATGGTACTTGGCATTCAGCCTAATGTAGCCATTTGCTGTATAGGAATTTTTATTTTGGTGCTTTACCTAACCCGCTGGGTTTCTTTAAGTTCTATTCTTGCAAGCATTGCATTCCCTGTGTTTATTTTGGTTATTTTTAATGAACCCGAACATTTATACCGCATTTTTGCCATTACTGTGGCTCTGCTTGTTTTGTTAACACATCAGAAAAATATCTCCCGGATTTTTAAGGGAAACGAAAGTAAAGCTCCTATTCTTAAACACCGTGACCGCCGCCGTAACAGAAAATAGTAATTCGTGCTACGTAAAACTGTAATGTATTCGTATTGACTGTAATGTCTCATACGTAAGTTTATGTTACATCGTTTAACCCGATTTGAATCCGTGTACTTTTAAACTCTACCTCTGTACTTTAAATTATTTTATAATTCCATTAACTTAAGATTTGGCTCGAAAGCCTTTTTAACCCGCTTTGGTATAATCATTGGATTTTCAGTCAAAAAATCCAATGATCAGGAAAACCACAATAGTATTTATGGCAGCGGCTCTATTAGTGGCATGCTCTCAGAATACAGTAACCGGAAGGAAACAGTTTAAATTTTTGCCTGAATCCGAATTACAAGCAATGGCAACTCAGCAATATCGCCAGTTTTTAAGCTCAAACCGGGTGGTAAGTGCCTCTAATGATCGTGATGCGGAAATGGTACGACGTGTGGGTCAAAGAATTGCACGGGCTGTAGAAACTTATTACCGGCAACAGGGCTGGAGCAATCAACTACAGGGATATAAATGGGAGTATAACCTTATAGATAACAAGGGAGCGAATGCCTGGGCAATGCCGGGTGGAAAAATAGTAGTGTACTCTGGTTTACTACCAATTACAAGAAATGAGGCAGGACTTGCTGTTGTATTAGGTCATGAGATCACACATGCAATTTTTCAGCATGGAAATGAGCGTATGAGCCAGCAAATGGCAGCGCAGGGTCTGGGGGCTGGATTATCTTTTGCATTAGCCAATAAGCCCGCCGCAACTCAAAATATTTTTAATCAGGCCTTTGGTGTTGCTTCTGGTGTAGGTGTTTTACTGCCTTTTTCCCGTAAACATGAGTTAGAGGCAGATAGATATGGCCTTAGATGGATGGCAATGGCAGGATACAACCCTAAAGAAGCGATAAACCTGTGGCAACGGATGGAAAAGATGGCAACTGGGGCCAGACCTCCGGAATTTATAAGCTCTCACCCATCTGAAGGAAAAAGAATTCAGCAATTACAACGATATATGCCCGAGGCTATGAAATATTACAAGCCAATGCGTAAATAATCAACTTCTTACTGAGAAATCCCGCTGATTCATAATTGTTAGCGGGATTTTTATGTTGTTTAGGGGCAGAAATCCCCTTTTATTTCTGTACATTTGTAGTCCCAAGTGAAAGCTTTTGATCGTACCGGTCTCTACTGCTGATTTCATAATAAAATAAAATTGAATATGACACCAACGATTTTGGAAAAATTGCAGATAAAGAACGAAAAAACACTTTTAATTCAGGGCTTACCTTCTTCGATTGAAAAACAATTTTGCAAATTGTCCTTTGCCAAAAACCTCACTCCTTTACTGCGTTCCAGGAAAATTGATTTTGCTCTGGTCTTTGCCGTTAGCGAAAGCCAGCTAAATAGTATTTTAAAGGATATAATGCCGGCGTTGAAAAATGACACTAAGTTATGGATTGCCCATCCTAAAACAACTTCCAAAATTGTTACGGATCTTAACCGTTTAAGTAGCTGGCAAAAACTTTCTGATGCAGGATATCAACGTTCGGAACATGTTACATTAGACCATGTATGGAATGCAGTGAATTTTATAAAAAACAGCGTGACGGATAAAATGGAAATATCGGAAGTTTTTATACTTGGAAAAAATCCTGTGCAGAAAAGAAAAGCAGTTAGTGTTAGTTAGTTTTTACACAGCAGATTTATTTTTAGAGCTTGCTCTATGGAATGCGTTTTGCAGTTGTGGTCGTAAAAACGCAATGCAGCTCCCAACGATTGCTTTATTGATTGCTATACGACTTTTTAATTTTCAAGAGGTTTTATGCAAAAACAAAAAATTGCTGCACACAAAAAAATATGATCTGTTTTTTTTAAGGTTTTATCGTTTGCAGAAACAGTTGGTCTCGGTGAAAAGAATAGTCATGCATTGCAGATTGGCATAGACAAGTACATACTTTGTTCACCACCCTTTTTATATAGTTTCCATTCCTGTGAATCAACTGCAGTAATGAAATGCCGCAGGTGTGTATACCCTTTTGCGTTGTTGAAAAAGATCAGGGATTGCTCTAAGATTATTCAACATCAATGCTTGACAAGACACTGAAAGTTGAAATATTTTTTGCGTATCAAATTGAATGTCGTTTTGTCATTAAAAATTTAGATTTTCTGCCTGCAAGAATTCAGGAAAAATATTACTTTGAAAATTGTTTTTCCTTTTATCAGGCATCCAATAGATAAGGTTGAAATAGCCTCAAGAGCCTGACAACAGAAGGTTTCAGCATACTTAGAGGAATTTTTTCTACAATACCGGAAATTCAGATTTTCTATCATTCATAAATATGCGAAAAAGAATGGCACGTAAATAGTAATTGTTATATCATGATTAAAAATCAAGACACCTCAGCATGGCACATATTAAAAAACAGGGATCTTATTTGTTTCTCACATTTAAGGTGGAGTTTTGTTTATCAGCGACCACAACATTTACTCAACAGGTTTTCAAATTATACAAGAGTTTTTTTTATTGAAGAGCCAATATTTCATGATGCCCCGGATAAATTAAAGATCACAAAAGACGGCGACAACGTCTTCGTAGTTGTTCCATATTTACAAAATGGTCATCCGGAAAATGAAATTATTTCACGTCAAAAGCAAATAGTAAATAAGTTGTTCTTGACAATGAACATTCATCGCTATTTCTGTTGGTACTACACACCAATGGCATTACCATTTAGTGAGCATCTGCAACCTGATTTTATTGTGTATGATTGCATGGACGAATTATCTGCATTTAAATTTGCACCGCAGGAATTAAAAACCAGAGAAAGACAGTTGCTGCAAATGGCAGATGTTGTTTTTACCGGGGGGTACAGCATTTATGCGGCAAAGAAGAACTCTCATAGAAATATTTATCCTTTCCCGAGTAGTATAGATAAAGAACATTTTGCATCTGCAAGAGAAATTGTTTCTGATCCGGAAGATCAGGCTACAATTTCACATCCACGATTTGGATTCTATGGTGTAATTGATGAGCGCTTGGATATTGACATGATTGCAGAAGTATCAAAAGCAAAACCAGAATGGAATTTTGTTATGATTGGTCCTGTGGTGAAAATAGATACTGCTTCGCTTCCTTGTCTCCCTAATATTCATTATCTGGGTGGCAAAACTTATGATGAGTTGCCACGTTATTTAGCAGGCTGGGATGTAGCTATCATTCCTTTTGCAATGAATGAATCAACCAAATTCATCAGCCCCACTAAAACGCCGGAATATCTTGCAGCAGGTAAACCAGTGATTTCCGCGCCAATAAAAGACGTTGTTTCGCCTTATGCTGATAACAAACTGGTATATATTGCAGCAAATGCAAAAGAATTTATTAAGCATGGTACAACTTTATTAAAAGTGAAGAATAAAAAGATCTGGCTAACTAAAGTTGATGCTTTCCTTGCAGGAAATTCATGGGATCGAACATGGTCACAGATGGTAAAGCACATTGAAAAAATCACCGAAAGCACAAGAATTGTACAACCAAAATCCAAAGAACAAATCTATGTTTGATTACCTTATAGTGGGTGCCGGATTTGCAGGGAGTGTATTGGCGGAACGTTTAGCATCACAAACAGACAGCAAGATCCTTATACTTGATAAACGTCCGCATATTGCAGGTAATGCATACGACTACTACAATGAAGACAGCATCCTTATACATAAATATGGGCCACATATTTTTCATACAAATTCTAAAGACGTATTTGAATACCTAAGCCAGTTTACAGAATGGCGTCCGTACGAACATAGAGTATTGGCAAGTGTTGACGGTCAGTTAGTACCGATACCCATAAATCTAAATACCATAAACCAGTTATATGGTCTGAATTTGAACAGCAGCCAGGTAGAAGATTTTTTTGCCTCGAAAGCTGAGCCTGTTGCAAGAATCAGAACTTCAGAGGATGTCGTTATCAGCAAAGTTGGTCGTGAGTTATACGAAAAATTTTTTCGGGGTTACACACGCAAAATGTGGGAACTTGATCCCTCAGAATTGGATGCAAGTGTAGCAGCACGTGTGCCAACACGTACGAATAAGGATGACCGTTACTTCACAGATACTTACCAGTCAATGCCATTACATGGTTATACTGAAATGTTCCAGAAAATGCTGGATCATCCCAACATCAAAATAATGTTGAACACAGATTACAAACAAGTTATAGACCTGATTCCTTACAAGCATTTAATTTATACAGGGCCAATTGATGCCTATTTTAATTACTGCTTTGGTAAGCTGCCGTACCGTTCACTGGATTTTAAGTTTGAGACAATAGATACAGAATATTTTCAGCCAACCGGTACTGTAAATTATCCTAACGAGCAGGCATATACGAGAATTACCGACTTCAAATATTTAACAGGGCAAAAGCATCATAAAACAGCTATTGTTTATGAATTCCCCAGGGCTGAAGGGGATCCCTATTATCCTGTGCCACGGCCAGAAAATGCTGAGACATATAAAAAATACCAGCAACTGACAGCTTCTATGACTAATACTTATTTCGTTGGACGTTTGGCTACTTATAAGTATTATAACATGGACCAGGTTGTGGCGCAAGCGTTAACTCTATTTAAAAAAATAGGTCAAAGACATGCAGAAAGCTATATCAACGGGCAGGCAAAGTCAGTGTTGCAATCCTGATGTATGGGGTGGAATTGAGTGTACAATAAATAGAGTAGGCGATAAATTTTTTGACCAGCTCCATTTTTCTAATCATTATAGCCGTACAGAAGATATTGAAAGAATTGCAGAACTGGGTATCAGCAAAATGCGCTACCCTGTTTTGTGGGAAAGGCATGAGCCTGCATCTGATACAGCAATTAACTGGGATTGGATTGAAAAAAAATTAAAGCAGTTTCAGCATTATGATATTGACGTTATTGCAGGGCTTGTTCATCACGGCAGCGGGCCTGCATACACAAATCTATCAGACGGGAACTTCCCAATTTTACTTGCACAGTATGCAAAAAAAGTTGCTGCAAAGTTTCCATGGCTCAAATATTACACACCTGTAAATGAACCTTTGACTACTGCACGTTTTAGCGGTTTGTACGGCATCTGGTACCCACACGAAACAAATGACAAAGCATTTATTACAATGCTTCTCAATCAGTTGAAAGGTGTGGTTTTGTCTATGAATGAAATCAGGAAAATAAATCCTGAAGCAAAACTTATACAAACAGAAGACCTTGGAAAAACATATAGCTCACCAATACTGAAATACCAGGCAGAATTTGAAAACGAACGCAGATGGCTGACATATGATTTACTGTGTGGAGCGTTTAGCAAGGACCATCTTTTGTGGGACTATTTAAAATGGCTGAAAATATCTGAGAAAGATCTTTATTTTTTTGAAGAAAATAATTGCAAACCCGATATTTTAGGATTCAACTATTATATCACCTCAGAACGATATATCGATGACCAACTGCATTTATATCCTGAGCATACACATGGCGGCAACTTGGATTACCAATATGCAGATGTAGAAGCAGCAAGAGTTAAATTAGATGAGGAAACAGGTGTGGAAGGGGTACTTAAAGAGGCATGGGAGAGGTATAGTACACCAATGGTAATTAGTGAAGTACATTTACATTGCCACAGGGAAGAACAATTGAGATGGTTTGAATATGTATGGACAGCCTGCAAAAAATTAGCTGGCAATGGTGTGAATATACAAGGTGTAACTGCCTGGGCATTACTTGGCTCATATGGGTGGAATAAGTTACTTACAAGGCCAAGAGGAAATTATGAGCCGGGGGTATTTGACGTACGCGATGGTACTCCAAGACCTACTGCCTTAGCAAATTATATTAAGCAGTTAACACAAAGCGGAAAATGTTCCCACCCGGTAATTGAAGAAAAAGGATGGTGGGAGAGGGATAGTCGGATATTGTACCAAGCACCTTTTTCTACAATGGAACAAAAGCGTATCCGGAATAAAAATACACAACCCGTATTAATTGTTGGCAAACGCGGTACGTTGGGAAGAGCTTTTGCAAAAATATGTGAGCAACGATGCATCAGTTACAGAACCCTGGGGAGAAATGATTGTGACATAGCTGATATGAATACAATTAATTCCGTAATTAATCTGTACAAGCCATGGGCAATAATAAATGCAGCAGGATATGTACGGGTTGATGATGCGGAAGAAGAAGAAGCAGAGCAATGCTTCAGGGAAAATACATTTGGCGCACAGAATTTATCTGTTGCATGCAAACAGCACGGCATTAAACTGGTTACATTTTCAACCGATCTTGTATTTGATGGAAATAAAAGAACTCCTTATGTTGAAAGTGATGCAGTTTGCCCTCTGAATGCATATGGGCGTAGCAAAGCTGAAAGTGAAAAGCTTGTTTTAGAAAATGATCCTTCATCTTTAGTTATTAGAACCAGCGCTTTCTTTGGCCCATGGGATGAATATAATTTTGTTCATTGGGTTATTCAAAATTTGGAGGAGCATCAATCAATTCCTGTTGCCTCAGATGTGTATGTATCGCCAACCTACGTGCCTGACCTTGTACATGCCACACTTGATTTACTGATAGATGATGAAAAAAATATTTGGCATTTGACAAACAAAGGACAAATTACATGGGCAAATCTTGCTTTTGAAACTGCAAGACAATTGGATGATGCAGATATAACCCTTATAAATGCAATTCCATTAGCAGATATGAATTTATCTGCCCCTCGGCCCATGTATAGTGTACTAAGCAGTTGTAAGGGTATACTGCTACCTGCTTTGGACAATGCCTTACAAAGGTTTTTCCAGGAGAAACAACACGCAATGTATATTGCGGAAGTATAAACCTTTTGTGCTTGTAATACATTGCCAACAAGTAGCAATTCTCTTTAAGCAAAGCTTTCGGCAGCAGACTTGTTATATTCTTCCGCTATCTTCTTTTGCAATTCATAAGACAAAGGTGCGTAGCTATCAAACTTCATTTTAAACTTTGCCCTGCCTTGTGTGATGGAGCGTAATGATGAAGAATAATCATGTATTTCTGCCAACGGAACTTTTGCAATAATTTTTTGAAAATGACCTTCTGAATCCATTCCCTCTACCACTGCACGGCGGCTTTGTAAATCACCCATAACCGCTCCTGTTATTTCGTCTGGGCACACTACTTCAATATGATAAATTGGTTCCAGAACCTGTGGGTCTGCCTGTTGAAACGCTTGTTTGAAAGCCATTAATCCTGCTATTTTAAAAGACAGGTCATTTGAGTCAACTGGATGCATTTTTCCATCGTACACACATACTCGTACATCCCGTACATAAGAACCCGTTATAGGTCCTTCATGCATTTTTTCCATTATACCTTTCAGGATAGATGGAAGAAAACGACTGTCAATGGCACCTCCAACAATACAATTATAATAAACCAATTTGCCTCCCCAGTCTAAATTGAAAACTTCTCTTCCTCTGACAGATAATCCCGGTGGATCAGGCATACCTTCATACCAGGGTTCAATTCTTATATACACTTCTCCAAACTGGCCGGCGCCTCCTGACTGTTTTTTGTGCCTGTAATTTGCTTCGGCAACTTTGCGAATAGTTTCTCTGTAAGGAATGCGGGGTTTACCAAATTTAACCTGCAGTTTATGAAGATTTTCTATTTTCCACTTAGCAACTGCTAAATGCATATCGCCCTGGCAATGAATTAATGTTTGTTTTAATTCAGATGAAACTTCAACCATAAGTGTGGGGTCTTCTTCTTTTATCTGGTGTAAAGCTTGTGCCAGTTTTTCTTCTTCACCTTTCCTGGTAGCTTCTATACAAACCGTCATGTTAGGAGAAGGAAATTCAATCGACGGCAGCTCATAATTTTTGCCTTTTATATGAAGTGTATTATTCACGTGTGTATTTCTTAGTTTTAATGTGGCGCCAATATCTCCGGCAGAAAGTTCATTAACGGGAATCCTTTTGTTGCCTTCCATTAAAAACAGCTGGTTAATTTTTTCAACCACTCCATTCGATTCATTCACAAGCTCCATTCCTGGCGTTAGAGTACCGGAAAAAACTTTAAAAAACGATAAATCACCCACATGTGATTCTGAAACAGTTTTATAAACAAATATGCATGCAGGGCCGCTGGCATTACACTGCAATTCCTGTCCATTGGTTGTTTTTTGGGGAGGTAGTTCGTTTGCACTTGGACAAACATTATCAATAAAACCCATTAACCGGCCACTTCCCATGTTTCTTTCAGCAGATAAACAAAACAGCGGGAACAGGTCATGATTGACCATCGCTTTCTTCATCCCTTCTTTCATTTCATCCTCTGTTAATTCACCCTGGTCAAAGTATTTCTCCATAAGTGATTCATCGTTACTTGCAATTGCTTCCACAAGTTCTTTGTGCAACTGTTCTGCTCTGTCCTTCTCTTCCTCCGGTATTGGTAGTTTTTCAGGCTTACCGCCCGAATCCTTAAACTTATATAAGGTCATTCGCAATACATCTACAATTTCATGGAAACCTACACCCTGCTGACGCGGGTATTGAACTACCGTTATATTATTGCCAAAATGGTCTTTTATCTGTTGAACTGTTTTATCGAAATCCGCTTTATCATGATCCAATTTATTGATGGCAAAGATCATCGGAGTTCTGAACTTATCGGTGTACTCCCAGATTATATCTGTGCCTACTTCTACACCATTTGCCCCATTTATTACCATTACGCCTGTATCCGCTACGCGTAAAGCAGATAGCACTTCACCTACAAAATCATCATAACCAGGGGTATCTAAAATGTTTATTTTGTACCCACGCCATTTGGTGTGCATCAGTTTGGAAAAAATGGAATTACCCCTTTCCTGCTCAAGTGGGTGGTAATCTCCAACGGTATTATTCTCAGAAATACTGCCTCTGCGGTTAATAATACCAGCCTCAAAAAGCATGCATTCCGCTAACGAAGTTTTGCCGCAGCCTGCATGGCCCAGCAAAACAATATTTTTTACGTGTGAGGTATCAAATTCAGCTGCCATAAAATTAATTTGAGTTAAGACAATAAAACATCCTGCACCCGCAAAGCATGCATTGAAGTGTTTTATTTGATATTAACTACTGGTAGAGCTAATAAATTTTTTAAAGTCGGTTCGTAATTCCTGTAAGGTATTTTCCAGGCTCACAAACCGGTCCAGTAAATCTTCATGTGTTCTGTATAACCCCTCAGGTTTTCCTTTACCTGAAGTTTGTGTTTCTATTTGTTTCTCGTGAGATTTAATAAGCTGTTTTAGATCGTGGATGTTAATTAACTGTATGTGAAACTGATTATGGTAATGTTCAACATCCTGGTATTGGTTCTTCGATAAGGTGGTTTTGCAAATGTTCTGGAGTTCTTTTTTAAATTCGTGAAATTCATCGCGATAATTTCTTAGAATCTGGCGCCATTCGGCACATTCTGCAGAGAGCTGTGAGATGTCTGTTTGAACCATGGGAAGAAATTTTAAATGATGAATAATAAATTACCGGTTTCCCAGAGGTCGGATGTGATTTAAATATAAAACGTTTGGCTGAAAAAAAGAATTTTTTTTCTTTTCCTGCTTTATGAGAGCATCGCCATCCTGCAATTATATTTGCCAGGTGATAACACAAACCTCCATACAACAGATTTTATCCCGCATTGATATACTGGAAATAATTGGGGGCTTTGTAAAACTGAAAAAGCGGGGATCTAACTACCTGGGTTTATGCCCTTTCCATAATGAAAAAACACCGTCTTTTACGGTATCTCCTTCAAAGGAAATATTCAAGTGCTTTGGCTGCGGAAAAAGCGGCAATACTGTCAGCTTTTTGATGGAGCATGAAAAATACAGTTATGTTGAGGCATTGCGTTGGCTGGCTAATAAATATAATATTGATGTAGAGGAAACAGAAACATCACCGGAAGTTAAACAACAACACCAGGTTGCCGAAAGCTTATACATTATTAATGATTTTGCCCAAAAATTTTATACTTCCCGGCTTTTTGAAACAGATGAAGGGAAAGATGTAGGATTAAGCTATCTAAAGCAACGTGGATATATTGAAGCAACAATAAAAAAATTTCAATTAGGCTATTCTCCCGATAGACGCGACGCGTTTGCAAAAGAAGCTATATCCAAACAATACAATCCGGAATTATTGCAGCGATCCGGACTTGTGGTGCAGCGAAATGAGCAGTTAATAGATACTTACCGCGACCGCATTGTGTTTCCAATTCACAATAACAGCGGCAGAATTATTGGCTTTGGCGCAAGATTAATTAAAAACAATGACAAGGCTCCTAAATACATTAACACTCCCGAGAATGAATTATATGTAAAAAGCAAGATTTTATATGGTTCTTTTTTTGCACGCCATGCTATTGATAAAGGGGGTGAATGTCTGCTGGTAGAGGGATATACGGATGTACTTTCCCTGCATCAGTCAGGTATTGAAAATGTGGTTGCCAGCGGAGGTACATCCCTTACACAAGATCAATTACGATTAATAAAAAAATATACAAAGAATCTTACCATTATTTATGATGGCGACGCAGCAGGTGTGAAGGCAGCGCTGAGGGGCCTGGATATGGCCCTGGAAGAAAGCCTGAATGTAAAATTGGTTTTAATCCCGGACAATGAAGACCCGGACAGTTACTTGCAGAAAATTGGCACCAATGCTTTTAAAAACTTCATCGCACATAATAAAAAAGATTTTGTTCTTTTTCAGTTAGAGCTGGCTTTAAAAGATGCGGGTAATGATGCCAATAAGAAATCGGCAGTTGTAAACCAGATTGCAGAAACAATTTCCAGGGTTGATAAAACAGAAGATTTTACAAAACAGCAGGAATATATCAGGCAGTGTTCACAAATATTAAAAATTGATGAAGCAGGGTTTACTGCTTTGGTAAATAAATTTATACGCAACCGTATAACCACGCAGGAAAAAAAGCTTCCGTTTGAAGAAGCTAAATTGTACGAGGAGAATGCAAGAAAAGCTGCAGCAACTGATTATGATGATGAAACGTATAATTTGATTTTTAAGGATGACTTGCAGGAACGTGAGATTGCCCGCATATTACTGGAGTATGGAAATAAGAAATGGAATGACTCGCAATTGGTTGCAGATCATGTTTTGCAGGAAATACCAGAAGAAGATGTTATTGAAAATCCAAGCGTGGCAAAATTTATAGATGCATATAAACAACTGCTTCAAACAAACCAGCCACCGGATAAGAACTATTTTACTTATCATTCTGACTCGGCCTTAAGCTCATTAGCCGTGTCGTTGCTGAACTTTCCTTACGAAGAAAGCATCCGCTGGAAAACGGAATTCAGTGATTCAACAGGTTATCAGAAAAAATTATTCGAACAAGGGTATCATGAATTTATCAAAACAATAACCAAAGGAAATGAGGAAAAGCTGATGAGCTATCTGAATATGGAGAGCGATAAAACAACGGAAGAAATAGAATCTGCAATAAATTATCTCAAGCTAAGAAAAATTAAAAAAATCCTTTTGCAGAACCAGGCAGACATGGAAAATGCAAGTGAAGCAGACTACAATACATTATATGGAACTCACCAGGTATTAAAAGATATGGAAGTAGAACTTTCCAAAAAACTTGGGAGTGTAGTAATTCGTTGAATCACGCCAACTACCTGAACTTTATCTGTGTAATCCTTCTTTTCATTTAAATCTTAAAGCTGGGCATTTTCGTATTTTTTATATGGAAATAGCCATGTCAATGAAAGCTACTTGTTTGGTATTAATGAAGGACCTTGAAACGAAAAATTTAGATAAGTTATCCAACTGGTTTAACCATGATAACATTGTTTGGATTCCTCCTTGTAAGCCTGTAAAAGGTATTAATAGAATACTTGCACTATTTCGTGGCATATTTCACCGGTATGAGGCATTGCACTGGAAGGTTGTTGAAATACTTGGACTGGAAAATAATAGGTGCCTTTACATTTCCGAATCATGGGGAAGGATAGGCAGCCAGGAATATCAAAATAAAATTGTCACAGATATTATCTTTGATGATGATGGCAAAATAATTAGCTTGTCCGATTATTTTAAGGATACATCACGCTTTTAGCTGTTCTACATGTTTTTAACTCCTGAAAAAACATGGAAGTGTGTAGTTTAGAAACTAAACATACTTGTAACTGAACAATAATACCCTCATTAATTATTCACTGAGGAGATTTATATCCTCAAACACTTTTGTAACCATACTTTCGCAGTAAATAACATTAAAATCATTAAAGATCTGTGGATGAATAAAATTTTTGAAGTTCTTTTTGTAATAATGCTTTTGCCCTGTTGAGCCTTACTTTTACATTGTTTGGAGTAATGTTTAATAATTCCGATCTCTGCTCTAGGTGTTGCTAATTCCGAAAATGAGTATAGATGTGTTATACTCTATAAATTAAACTGACTTGTCAAAAGGTTACAGTAAAAAAAATAAAGTTTCAAAACTCGTATAAAACTCATTTGTGATGCTAATTTTATAATTCACAAATAAACCAAAGCCATGTATAGTAAAGTAAAACTTGCCGGTCATCCGGTGCACCCCATGCTTATTGCTTTTCCTGTTGCATTTTATGCAGCTGCCCTTTTGTGCTACATTGTTTATAGTTCTAAGGGTGATGCTTTTTGGTTTAAGGTTGCTTTATTAGCCAACGGTGCAGGTGTTGTTATGGCAGCAGTTGCAGCCATACCCGGTTTTATCGACTGGTTAAATATACCGGCTGATTCAAGGGCAAAAAAAACGGGTTTATTTCACATGCTGTGTAATGTTATTGCACTTGCTTTATATGCCATTAATCTTTTGTTGCTATACTCTAAATGGAATGATCCGCATCCGGACCAGGGCCTTGCAATTGTGTTAACTGCTGCTGGTTTTCTATTTACA
>JBHENB010000011.1:0-379 GCA_046262255.1 Chitinophagaceae bacterium | reverse complement strand
AAAGCATCATGTTGGAGTTGATGAATTGACAAAAGATACTATCACAACACAACTTTAATTGAATATATGATTTTAGAAAATACGGTAAACAAAAGCAGTGCTATACTTACTTCCGGAGAAAATATCTCTTATTGGATTGATACTGTTAAACCATTAGAGTTCGAGATGCTTAAAAGCAGTTTCGATGCAGACGTTCTTATAGTTGGCGGTGGTATTGCCGGGTTAACTACTGCTTATTGTTTATTAAAAGCCGGTCGTCAAGTGGTTTTAATAGAAGATGGTTTTATTGGAAGTGGTGAAAGTGGTCGTACTACAGCACACCTTACCTGTGCATTAGATGACCGGTATTATGAAATTGAAAAGGCATTTGGTATAGAAG
>JBHENB010000010.1:0-58724 GCA_046262255.1 Chitinophagaceae bacterium | reverse complement strand
GTATTGAAGGTGAAGGTACTGCCAGTGAGCTTAAACAGTAGAACAATAAACACCAATGGAAGCACAGCAAAAAATATTAAAATAAAGAATTTCCCTCTCCACTTGTGGAGAGGGATAAAAGGGTGAGGTATGAATTACAGCGCAGACATAAAAAAGTTACCTCGAAAATATTTACCTGAAGATTTTAAAGTAACAGACTGGCAAACACTGGAGCCTTATTTCCAGGAGCTGTTGCAACGGCCCGTTAGTTCAAAAGAAGATTTAGAAAAATGGTTGCAGGATGTAAGTGAACTGGAGGCCGTAATTGGCGAAGATGCAGCATGGCGACAAATACGCATGACCTGTGATACCGAAAACAAAGAACTGGAAGCAGCATTCAATTATTTTGTGCTTGAAATTCAACCCAAAATTCAGCCGTATGGT
This sequence comes from Chitinophagaceae bacterium, assembly GCA_046262255.1. Lineage (GTDB taxonomy): Bacteria > Bacteroidota > Bacteroidia > Chitinophagales > Chitinophagaceae > Flavisolibacter. The sequence continues at coordinate 58,301 of JBHENB010000010.1, read as the reverse complement.
GATAAGATTAACCGCAAGCTGATTGAAAATCCGTTTGTAAACGAACTGGATCAGCAACAATATTTTACTTATCTGCGCAACGTAAAAAAAAGCATTGAACTTTTCCGGGAAGAAAACATTCCGCTGCAGGCTGAGATTGCGGTTATGGCCCAGCAATTTGGCGTTATCAATGGTAAAATGACTGTGGAAGTAGAAGGAAAAGAATACACACTGCAGCAGGCCGCAAAATTTTTAGAAAACCCAAATCGCAATTTGCGGGAAGAAGTGTACCGCAAAATAAACGAGCGGCGCCTGGAGGATAAAGATTCACTGAATGACCTCTTCAATAAATTACTGGAAAGGCGAAACCTGGTAGCAAAAAATGCAGGCTTTGAAAACTATCGTGATTACAAATTTGCAGAGCTTGGCAGGTTTGATTACACAAAAGAAGATTGCTTTCAATTTCATGAATCGGTAAAAACCCATGTGCTGGATATTGTAAATTTCATTTACGATCGTAAGCGCCAGAAACTTGGTTTGGACATGTTACGTCCGTGGGATTTAGAAGCAGAACCGGAAGGTGTAAAACCGTTAACTCCTTTTGCAACCGGTGAAGAACTCGTAAATAAAACCATTGAGTGCTTCAGGCAAATGAACCCATTTTTTGCTGACTGTTTAGTGAAGATGAAGGAAATGGGGCGGCTGGATTTGGACAGCCGCAAAGGAAAAGCTCCCGGTGGTTATAATTGTCCGCTTGCTGAAACCGGTGCACCATTTATTTTTATGAATGCAGCAGGACAAATGCATGATGTAACTACAATGTTGCACGAAGGCGGCCATGCCATACATTCTTTTTTAGCACACGAGCTTCCGTTAACTGCTTTTAAAGAATATCCAATGGAAGTGGCAGAAGTAGCAAGCATGGCAATGGAGCTGTTTAGTATAGAATATTGGGATGTGTTTTTTGATAATGAGCACGACCTCAAACGTGCAAAAGAACACCAACTGGAAAGAGTGCTTACCATTTTTCCATGGATTGCAACTATAGATAAATTTCAGCATTGGCTGTACGAACATCCGGAACATACACTGGAAGAAAGAACAGAAATGTGGCGCAGCATACAAAATGATTATACGCCAATTAATTTAGATGTCTCCGGTTTGGAAGAGTATAGAAAATATGGCTGGCAGCGGCAGTTGCATTTGTACGAGGTGCCTTTTTATTATATTGAATATGGCATAGCACAATTAGGCGCCATTGGCCTGTGGCGGCAGTTTAAAGAAAATAAGGAACAGGCAATAAGCAATTACATCAATGCATTAAAATTAGGCGGCACCCGCACCCTACCGGAACTTTACAAAGCAGCAGGACTGCAATTTAATTTTTCTCCGGATTATATTAGCGAGCTGATGTTGTTTGTACATAAAGAAATGGAAGCAATCACTCATCCGGAGCATACTTAATATAATTGGAATTAAAGTAATTGGCGATGAAGTAACCACCTGGCACAATAACCAACAGATGAGTTATTTAAAAGATGAAATGATAGGAAGGGCAATGGTTTTATTGCATTGCAAATACATGAAGGCGGTGGTATAAAAGTGCGATGGAAGGATATAAAATAGAAGAACTGAAATAAAACAAAATTCTTCTTGCCGCTTTTCTATAGAAATAAAAAAGGCGACAACTTTCGTCGTCGCCTTCGATAAAAACATAACCTCTTAGCTGATCTTTATTTCCTGCCTGTTTGCTTCCTTACCTTCCAATAATGGCAGACTTACATGCAGCACACCATCTACGTACCTGGCAGTGATGTTTGTGGCATCAACAGTTTCATCCAGCGTAAATGTGCGCACAAAACCACCACGGCTGTATTCCCGTAATATCCAGTCTGGACGAGGGAAACCTTCAGGTGGCGTGTAGGAGATCTGTAACTCCCCACCCTGTACATCAATTTTAAAATGCTCCTTGATGCGACCCGGAGCAAAGACCAGCATTTCGTAGCTGCTATCTGTTTTGTAAATGTTTACTGCGGCCCGTTGCATAGATCGGATAAGCAGTGGCCGTTGCCTGCTTCCATAGCGTTCGCCTTTTGCGGCGCATGACTGATTGTAGTACATGTTTTTCTTTTTAAAAATGAGAAAATATATGTGGTATAAAACAAACACCCAACCAAATTATATATTGCCCGTTTTGTCACAATATCACCATATTAATAAATGACAAAAAAGAAGATTATGCACTTTATGACAGTGCCATTCATCTGTAAGTTTCACTGGCAACCTATCCTTGCTGTTGCTCAGCCGGAGTAAAAAGGGTATAACAATTGCAACTGTACTAAAAAATTTCACCAATGGATAAAAGAGAAAAATTAGCCATGATGGATAAGATCCTTCGTGAATTGGAAGACCTTACCAATAGCCAGACTTCTGTATTAAAAAAAATCGGACAAATAGAAGCGGAAAATATTAACCTCGGAGATAGGTTTTTGGAAAAAAGGCTGCCGGATATGTATGAACATGCAGACGATGCACTCAAAGAAGTAACTACTATACACGAAGAATACACCGAAGTGAGGGATAAGTTTGTAAAAGATAATAAGCTGGATGTAGTTGAACCGGAAGACAGTAGCAGTCAATAAGGTGATTCACATTATAATAATTCCTGATTCCGGCAATTCTTACAAATTCCGTTAATCACCACTTGCACGTTGGCCGTAATATATCCGGCAGGCAGATTTATTTGGGGTGAAACCACGTCATCCAAGCAAATGGTAGTGTTGCAATTGCTGCAAACAAAATGTACATGATCGTCATGATGGTGTTCTTCCGTACAATCTTTGCACAGCGCATAGCGTATGGAATTATCTGCCGTTGGAATTGCATGTATAATGCCTTTTTCTACAAATGTTTGTAGGGTTCTGTACACAGTAACACGGTCAAATTTTTCACCTGCTTTATGTTCAATATCTCCGTGTGTTAATGCATCGTTGCTTGTAAAAAATAATGATAGGATTTTTTTACGGCTTCCCGTTATGCTTAAATGTCTTCGTATTAAGACATTTTTAATCATGGTGTTGAGGCTTTGTGGTTTTATCATATCTATCATAACTACTACTCCTTTAAAAGTTTTCTTATTTCGGAAGAAAGTTGCTTCATTTCTGAGGGCTTTAATCCATCGTAAATTTTTACTACACCCCCTTTCTTGTTTATCACCGCCATAAACTGAGTATGTAAAAAATCATCCTCCGCATTCTGCAGGTTGTTAGCTGGGTCATCAATTTTATAACTAAACCTTGCCATATCATACAAGCTGTCTTTTCTTCCTGTTAAAAAGATCCATTTTCTTGTATCCACCTGCATGGAATCTGCATAAATTTTCAGTCGGGCGGCAGAATCTGTATTTGGATCTGATGTGTGTGATAAAATGAGAAAATCCGACTCATTCTTAAATTCACTGTAAATGCTCCTAAGATTATTATTCATGCGGGGACAGATGCCCTTACAAGTAGTAAAGAAATACTCAACCACGGCTACTTTCCCTGCCATTTCTTTTTCTGTAAAAATCTGTCCGCTTTGAGTTGTAAAAACAAAGGGCTTTACTGTACTAATAGGGGCAATTTTTGGATTAGTAAAGCCAGGTATAACTAATGACAACACAACAAAAAACCCAATCACTAAAACAGAAAAAAATACAATATAAAAAACTGTTTTCCGGGACATAAACGCAAAGTTACTTAAGTTGCAAGCTGAATATATTTACATCTGGCTTCTTGAATGTTAAACCTTATTTATGAAAAAGCTTTTTGTGATTCTTACTGTGCTTCTAACCACCAATTTATTTGCACAACCACCAATAAATAAAAAGCAAACAGCAATAAGAGCATTACTGAACGAGCAGGTTACTGCGTGGAACCGTGGTGACGTGGAAGCATTTATGCAAACTTACTGGAAAAGCGACTCGTTGATGTTTATTGGCAAAAGTGGTGTGACACGTGGCTGGCAGCAAACTTTAAATAATTATAAGAAAAATTATCCCGACAGAACTGCCATGGGTAATTTATCTTTTAACATTATTAAAATTGAAAAGATTTCCCGCAAATATTTTTATGTAGTCGGAAAATGGATGCTGGAACGAACGATAGGTAATCTCAGCGGTCACTATACGCTTCTATTTAAAAAGATAAACAGGCATTGGGTAATTGTATCTGACCATAGTAGTTAATCCAATGACTCATATGACTAAACTAACTCCTTTGACTGTTTCTTATCCATCTTTCCACGATTTATAGTAATACCACAGCACTAAAAAAAAGCTTCCAAAAAAGATAACATAGAAAAGAATGTTATACCATCTTATGCCATCATAAAGATGCCCGAGCTTAAAATATAAACCCGCAGTAGCTATACCAAAAAGCCATACAAAGCCAATGCTGAAAGAATTAAGTATTTTGCGGAAATACTTTTTTACCTCAGGATCCATTCCGGTATTCATAAGCTGGGTATTGCTCTTAAGGTACTAATAAAGATCTGAAAGACGCAGAGTCACCATTAAAAACATTAAAATCTACTTTTGATATAATTCCATTCACCCGACCTTGTTCGCTATGTTGCCAGAACGACCAACTTCTGTTAATACGCGGCTGGTGCGGCTGCAAATAATGGGCAACCCACAGCGGATAATCATCAAAAAACCCTTGCAGGTACCGTTTATAAAAACTGGCATTGGTATAAATTATAGGCTTTACTAAATAGTAGTTTTCCATTACCTGCAGCCATTCTTTCACCTCCTGCCGTAATTCAGAAGATGGTTTACCAAAAGTGTTTTCTACATCCAGAACCGGCGGAAGATCGCCACTCTGCAGCTTCACCTGTTTTATAAAATTCTCAGCTTGTTTTCTTCCATTCTTTATTGCCACAAAAAAATGATAAGCGCCTCTTACCATGCCTGCATCTTTTGCCATTTTCCAGTTTCGTTTAAAAAATGGATCAACATTGTGTGTACCTTCTGTTGCTTTAATAAACGCAAAATGTAACTGTAAATTTTCAACCTTCATGGCTTTTACCGCCTTCCATAATATCCTTTCCTGGTAACGCGAAACATCAATGCCATGTATTTCATAATTAGAAGGAATGGGTATTCCAAATTCTTTATACCGAACAAACGTTATCTTCCTGCTCTGCCGCCATAAAATAAAAAGGTAAGTCATAAATAAAAAGGCAGAAATTGCCGTCAAATAAAGGAAGGGTTTTAACCAGCGGGATTTTTTTCTTCTTCGTGCTGCCATTGTTACAGAGAAAGTAAAAATAATGGTTGCAACATCTGTTATAGTACATTAACCCGTTAATTTTACATATGCCACAGTTTAACTGGAGCGACAGTATAAATTTTGTAAAGAAGCTTACATTAAGCCGTGTAGTTAATATGGCTCAGGTGTACAGCAGCTACCAGGTCAGTAAGTGGATAAAAAAAAGTGTTCAATGGGGCATGCCTGTTTCTATTTCTTTTGAACCAACTACCTCATGCAACCTAAGATGCCCTGAATGCCCCAGCGGGTTAAGAGCTTTTTCAAGACCAACAGGAATGCTCTCTAAAGATTTCTTTCGTGAAACCATTGACCAGTTGCATAAAAAATTAACCTACCTGGTTTTCTATTTTCAGGGCGAGCCGTATTTAAATCCGGATTTCCTGAATATGGTACAATATGCATCATCCAGGAAAATTTATACAGCAACCTCCACCAATGCACATTTTTTAAATGATGCCAATGCAAAAAGAACTGTGGAAAGTGGGCTCGACCGATTGATTATTTCTTTAGACGGCACTACGCAGGAAGTGTATCAACAATATCGTGTGGGAGGTAATCTTTCTAAAGTTTTACAAGGCGCTGCTAATATTGTAAAATGGAAAAAGGAATTAAAAAGTAAAACTCCTTTTATAATTTTTCAATTCCTTGTTGTGCGGCACAATGAACACCAGATTGCTGAAGTACACCGTATAGCAAAAGAAATTGGTGTTGACCAGGTGCGTTTAAAAACAGCACAGGTTTACGATTACGAAAATGACCCAAATAAATTAATACCAACACTAACAAAATACAGCCGTTATAAGAAAGATCAAGAAGGTAAAATGAGGTTCAAAGGCAACAACCAAAATCATTGCTGGCGATTATGGCACGACCCTGTTATTACGTGGAATGGAATTGTTTCTCCCTGCTGTTTTGACAAAGATGCACAGCATAAACTGGGCAACCTGCACGAGCAAACTTTTAAAGAATTGTGGCACAACAAAAACTACCGGCAATTCCGAAGTAAAGTATTGCAAAGCCGAAAAAACATAGACATATGTGCTAATTGCTCCGAAGGAGTAAAGGTTTGGGGGTAATTATTACAAACTATAATGGGAATAGAAAAGGATATTCATCAGAATAAATTTAGGAATGCACGGCAAAAGGCCATGGTTAATTTGTTATATACCTATGGCTGGACAATAGAAAAAATAAAAAACTTTTTAGCGAAAGAAGACATCACACATCAGCAATACAACATTCTTCGCATTCTTAGAGGCAGTGCCCCACAGCCGCTTTCTACATTGCAAATACGCGAAAGGATGCTGGATAAAATGAGTGATACCAGCCGTATTGTGGACCGTTTAGTTGCAAAACAACTGGTGAAAAAAGTTACATGTTCCAAGGACCGACGGCTTGTAGATGTAACCATCACAGATAAAGGGCAAAAGCTTTTAAAAAAATTAGATGCAGTGGCAGACGAATTAGATTCTGTTGTAAAAAATATTTCAGAGAAAGAGGCTGAAACTCTAAATTATCTACTTGATAAACTCCGCAGCAATGAGTAATCTTACTTATACATGAAGAAGGCATCGGTGAACTGAAAATTATCACCTTATCGCTGCATTGGGTTTCTTTTCTAAATAATCTACATACTCCTTGCTTCCTAAGCGAACAAAAAGATTAATGTTTGTACTTTTTTGTAATTGCAATTCCTTCCTGCAAAAAACACCTGAATGGTGTGTGTAATAGTTTGATGCTAATTTATAAAAAGCCTGGTCCTTAAGAGTCCTAACGGTATTGGACAAGTGCACTCGCGGAAAGCTTAACGAAAACATCTCAGGAAATATCTTTGCCTGAGGATTACTAACGGTGGTGCTTAACTGCGCATTCAATTGAAGAACACTTAACAGGCAGGTTATTATAAAGACAACAAGGGGTTTGTTCATACCTGCATTATTTCCTGTAAATTTACGGCTCGATTTTTGTGAAAACAGCAGATTTTTTTTGTCCGCTTCAGAGGAGATATTCATGAGCCTGAACCAGAGTTTACAGCAAAAGTTACTTCAGAAGCTTTCCCCCCAGCAAATTCAATTAATGAAGCTGCTGCAGGTACCTACCGCCAATTTAGATGAAAGGATAAAAGAAGAATTAGAGGAAAATCCCGCCCTTGAACTTACTGACGATAAACATGAGGATAATTATGAAGGTAAAGATGAATTAACAGAAACATCTGAAGAGGAATATACAGATGCAGAGTTAAGTAATGAAGAACAATATGATAATATTGATATTTCTGACTATGTGCATGAAGGCGATGATGATATAGCAGATTATAAAATGCGGGATGAGAATTACGGAGACCAGGAGGACAAGCAAACCATGCCGTATAAGGTGGAGACAACTTTTTACGAGGTTTTAGATGCGCAGTTAGGCATGCTGAAGCTGGATGAGAGGGAATATAAAATTGCCGAACAAATAATAGGAAGTATAGATGAAGATGGATACATGCGAAGAGAAACTTCTGCTATAGTAGATGATCTTGCTTTTCGGCAAAACCTTGCGGCTACGGAAGAAGAGGTGGAAGCATTAATAAAACGCATACAACACTTTGACCCTCCCGGAGTAGCCGCCCGTAATCTGCAGGAATGTCTGCTGCTGCAATTAATACGGCAAAAAGAAGAAGGCAGGGATGTAGATACAGCATTACTTGCCGTTACCAAATATTTTGACGAGTTTACAAAAAAACATTACGAAAAAATTCAGCGGGGTCTTAACCTTACAGATGAACAACTGAAAGAAGTAATGCAACAAATTACAAGGCTTAACCCAAAGCCGGGGGGTAATGTAGGTGAAGTGAATAAAGCCGAAAGTTATGTTGTTCCGGATTTTTTTATTTTCAATAATGCGGGCAAACTTGAGCTAACGCTCAATTCTAAAAATGCACCTGAACTTCGTATTAGTGAAGGCTACAGAGACATGCTGAAAGAATACGACAGGGGTAGTAAGAAAGACAAGCGGCAGAAAGAAGCGGTGCTCTTTATTAAACAAAAAATTGATGCAGCTAAATGGTTTATTGATGCTATAAAGCAAAGGCAGCATACACTTCTAAGCACTATGACTGCTATAATGAATCATCAGCACGAGTTTTTTTTAACCGGTGATGAGACTACTCTGAAGCCAATGATATTAAAAGATATTGCTGAAAAAACCGGCCTGGATATTTCTACTGTAAGCAGAGTTGCCAACAGCAAGTTTGTACAAACAGAATTTGGCACCTACCGCTTAAAATTTTTCTTCAGCGAATCATTGACAACAGATAGTGGTGAAGAGGTATCCACGAGAGAAGTTAAAAAGATACTTAGTAATTTAATTGAAGGGGAAAATAAAAGAAAGCCTTTAAGTGATGAGCGACTTACGGAGTTGCTGCAGGAAAAAGGATATAATATTGCACGGCGTACAGTAGCAAAATACAGGGAACAATTAAACATTCCTGTTGCACGACTTCGCAAGGAGTTATAATATGCGCTCAAACCAACACCAGCTTCAACAACCTGCCCTGCAGGGTGCTTCTTTTCATCCTGTCATTCGCACTGCAGCAAAAATTATTTCCATACTGTTTCATCCTCTTTTTATTCCGGTATATATCTCCTGGTTTTTAATTTATAATACGCCTGTTTTCCCGGGATTCAGTTCGTCAGATAAGTTCACGTTATTGTTGCGTTTTTTTGTAATGTACACGGTCTTTCCTCTCACTACTGTATTACTAGCCAAGGGCCTGGGATTTATACAAAGTATATATTTAAAAACGCAAAAGGACCGTATCATACCCTATATAGCATGCGGGTTATATTACTTCTGGATGTGGTATGTTTTGAAAAATCAAAAAGAGTTTCCTCAGGAATTAATACTACTGAGCCTTGCTATTTTTCTAGCCTCCAGTTGCGGATTAATAGTGAACAACTATATCAAAGTAAGTATGCATGCCATATCTGTTGGGGTTTTGGCAGCATTCATTTTATCTGTTTCTTTTTTATCTGATGCTAATTATGGAATTTATATTTCTCTTGCAGTTCTGCTGGCAGGGTTAGTATGTACTGCACGTCTTGTAAATACAGATCATCATCCTGTTGAAGTTTATGCAGGTTTATTCATTGGAATTATTGCACAAACGGTGGCTTATTGGTTTGTAAATTAAACACCTCAATCATAAGGTGACTGAGGTGGTACAATATCCTTCTGAAATGTTTAACTGTTCAGTATTCGTGACCCGTTTAAATAACTACTTGTTGGGTGATAAATGAATAACAAAGTGCCATTCTTTATCAGGCTGATCACCTTTTCTTTCTCTGCCTCTGGGACAGCCGGGCATCCAAAACTGCGACCCATATAAGCTGAGCTTAAGCGATGTGAGCCTATGTAATCTGCGCCATGAAGTACAACTGCTCTTTGTTCTGCATTATCGTTAAAGCCAGGCTCTTTGCCTTCTAACTTTAAGGATAAACCATGCTTGCCAAAATAAGTTCCTTTGGTAACATAAAAACCAAGGCTGCTTTGCAGTGATTCATTAGCATTAGAAAAGCTCTTTGCATACTCCACCCCTGTGTTTTTACCGTGAGCAACGTATGTATTCACAAGCACCTTTTGATTCTTAACATCCAGAATATACATTCTTTTTCTTTTGGAGCTCTGGCTAAAATCACATACGGTAACAATATTAGCATTCTGAATAGCACCTTTGTTTAGAAGGTGCTGATAGCCTTTAACGGCATGCTGCAAAACATTAAACGATAGACCAAGCTTAGCAAGCTCCAGTCTGTCGTAAAGTACAGCAACAAAAGCACCAGAAAGATCATCTGCAGTTATTTCATCTTCAGGAGAAGCAATAGCGGGTGTAACATTTACTGTACGTTCTGCGGTAATTTTACTGCCTGCTTTAACTACCGGAAATAAAGAAAAGGACAGCGATAAAAACCCTGTTGTTAAGAGGAAGAAAATTTTATGCATGCGGTGTTTTTCTTAAAATTTTGAGGGGAGAGCAAAAGTAACTTAATAATCTGAATTTCCTACTATGTAGTAGTTAAAAATTTGATAAGAGAATAAATCGCCCAAAAGCAGCTCTGAAGCCTATTTTACCCGTTTTGTTTCCCGTTTTTTAATCAGGAATTCACTGCCATAAATCCGCAGGAGCAGGATAAACATAGATATTAAAAGGGGGCCAAATACAAGGCCTATAAATCCAAAGAGCTGTATGCCCACTATAACTCCAAAAATGGTTACAAGAGGGTGTATGTTGCCTAACTTTCTATTAATCAGCAAGCGGAAAACATTATCCACCAGACCTATTAACCCAAAACCCCAAATAGTCATAGCTATTCCTCTGCCTGTTTCGCCCTGGGCAAACAGCATTATAGAAAGGGGTACATAAACTAAAGCTGCACCCACTATGGGCAGCATAGCTGTAATACAAGTGGCCACAAACCAGATAAACGGTTCCGAAATGCCAATGATAAGATAGCCTATAAGACCAACAATGCCTTGCAAAAGCGCAATTAGCGGTATGCCAATAGTGCTGGACATAACCATGGTTTTTACCTCTTTCCCAATTAAATCAACATTGCCATCCCGCAGTGGAATATATTCATACAACGCATCTTCCATGCGCCGCCCGTTCACCAGCATAAAGTATAAACAAAAATACATGGTGCCAATAATTGTAAGGGTGTTGAAGGTAACGCCAAGGATTTTTGGAAGCAATTGAGCTATATACGGCCCTAGTTGATTAATTGTATCTGGCTTTACAATTTCATACCCTATTTTTTGTTTAATGCTTGCAACGGATTGCTTTAGTGAGTTAAGAAGTTCTGAAGAGTGAGTAACTACATAGCTGATTTTTGAGTATATAATATTTCCTAATAAGCCAATAGGCACCAGAATTACAAAGAAAGAAAGAAGCATTAAAATCCATGCTGCTGTTGTCTTTCCCCACCCTTTTTTTTCTGTGAGGTAAAACATGCGTTCCCTCATTAAAATATAAAAGGTTACTGCACCCAAAAAAGCCGACATAAAAAACATTAGCTCCCGGAAAAGAACAATCCCCAAAAAAAGGATAAGAAGGATAAAGAAAATCTGCCGTAGCAGATTGGTATCAATTGTATTATTACTGTTACTGGTCATTTTTAAAAAACACTGAAATTAAACAAACACTTTCATTTAATAATTTATATAGCTACAGTTTTCCATTTACCTTTTTTAAACAGGCAAAAAGCTGCAATGGTTATAGCTGTTTCGGCAACAGGTATGGAAATAAACACACCAGTAGGTCCTAAAGCAAAGGTTTTCGCCAGCAGGTATGCCATTGGAACCTGGAATAACCAAAAACCGCAAACATTTATAATGGTTGGTGTTCTTGTGTCTCCGGCACCATTAAAGGCATTGGTCATCACCATGCCAATTCCGTAAAAAACATATCCTGCACTGATGATGCGTAAAGCATTTACTGCAATAGCTTTTACATCATTTAGGTTGGTAAACACAGACACCACGGCGTCAGCACCAAGGAAAAAGAAGAGCGAGACTATTGCCATAAAGATTGTATTGTACTTTGCAGTTTTCCAAACGGCATTTTCTGCCCGCATATATTCTTTGGCTCCAAGGTTCTGCCCCACCAATGTTGCTGCTGCATTGCTTATGCCCCAGGCTGGTAAAATAAAAAACATGATTATACGTAATGCCGTCTGGTAACCTGCTGATGCTTCACTATGGCCGGTTATTGCAACTATGTAAGCCAAAAAAATCCAGCTGCATGACGCAATTACAAACTGCAAAGTAGCAGGCCATGCAATATGTATTAAAGATGTTATGGTCTTCCATTCCACTTTTAACTTAGCCATTGTAAGTTTTACAAGACTTTTTCCATTAACTAAATAAAACAATTGATAACAGACGCCTATCCCCCGACCAATGGTAGTGGCAACGGCAGCCCCTGTTAAACCCATTGCAGGTACGGGTCCAAAGCCATTTATTAAAACAGGACATAAAATAATATTACAAAAATTTGCCAGTCCTAAACTTTTCATTGCAATAGATGCATCACCGGCTCCCCTGAAAATGCCATTAATCAGGAACAATAGAATAACAACTATACTGCCTCCCAGCATTATGCGTATGTAATTAGCGCCCATTTGCACAGTTTCCGGCTCTGCACCCATTAATGCTAAAATATCCTTTGCCCAAATTAAACCTGCGGTGCTAATGATGATAGTAATTCCTAATGCCAGCCAAATACATTGCATGGCTGCACTGGCGGCACCGCTTAGGTTTTTTTCGCCAACCCGGCGTGCTACGGTGGCCGTTGCTGCCATGCTTAAACCAATAGCAAGAGAATAAAGAATGGTTAATACCGATTCTGTAAGACCAACTGTTGAAACAGCATGTTTACCAAGCTTGCTTACAAAAAAAAGATCCACTACTGCAAATACGCTTTCCATACCCATTTCCAAAATCATAGGTATTGCAAGCATTACTACAGCCGTACGAATACTCCCTTTCGTATAGTCCTGTTGCTCACCTTTTAAAGCTTTAGATATTAGTGATAAGCCTGCATGTAACTTATTAAGAGAAACAGATGAAGACATGTATCCTTTTTTCTACAATGGTAATATTATCACGAATTTGTTGATAAACTTTTTAAACTGACTAAAAGTAAAATGATTGCAAAGCATTTTCTATAATCCTTGGATAATATTTATATTCCAGTTCGTGTATTCTTTTTGCTAACGTTTCCGGAGTGTCATCTTCTTTTACTTCGCATTCTTTTTGAAAAATGATATCACCATTGTCGTAGTGTTCATCAACATAATGAATGGTTATGCCAGATACTGTTTCATTATTATGAAGTACTGCTGCATGCACATTTTTCCCATACATTTCTTTACCCCCATATTTAGGCAACAATGCCGGGTGGATATTTACAATTCTGTGTGGAAAGGCATTTATTAATAGTTGCGGTATTTTCCATAAAAAACCGGCAAGTACAATAAAATCTATTCCGGCTTTTTGCAATTCCGGTAAATAAGCGTCCTGATAAAAACGTTCCTTTTTTATCAGGAAAACCGGAATGTTATAATTACCCGCAATGTTTAATACTCCTGCTTTTGAATTATTACAAACTATCAAAGCAACTTCATACGAAGCCTTTTTTCCACCATCCCGGTTGACTCGTACGGAGGCTTGAATGATATTTTCTGCATTCGTGCCCGCACCGGAAGCAAAAATGGCAATGCGTTTCAAAACTTGCAGTTGAATGTTTTAAGTCTCAGTTCGATATTCATCATTCCTTGTTCTTCAGTTCGATATTCATCATTCCTTTTCTTCTGGTTTGATATTTCTCCGTCTTTCTGCCCGTCATTCTACTTCCAATCTTTTTTATATAATTTCTAAAAAAAATAAACTGGCCTAAAGGAATGCTTACGATTAAAACCATTATTGGCCAGATAAGGGTAACCACTATTATATATAAGGGTATGTACAGCCAAGCATTCTCTATGCCGGTTAGAGACATAATCTTTTTTCCCGCAAGACCGGTAAGACTGCCACCAATAATAAATGTTATAAGAATCAACAAAAGTCTCCATCCACTAACTTTCCATTTTGTTTGTAATCTTTTCAACATTTGCTTAATTCATAGAGGTTGCGAAAATAGTAGTAAAACCACAACTGCAAGGGAAGTGAATTTTTTAAATTGAATCGTTTGATAAAGTGATTGACGTATAAATGACAACCCGTTTGCAGGAACATAACTTATGTTGTAAAAAACGGCTGAAACTCAAGCCCAGAGCGGCTTAAAAAAAGTTTTTAAACGTTCGCATTTTGTTAACTTCCTGCCCTATTTTTGCACCGTTCTGGGAATTTTCCACATTTTAGATAGAGAGAACTTTATGAGTGTTTTTAAATCTATTGCTCAGAAAATTTTACTGCCAGGTCTTCTTTTCTTTTTTATTTCCTCCATACAAGCTCAGGATGGCAAACAGCTATTTCAGCAAAATTGCCAAACATGTCATTCTCTGGATAAACCATTAACCGGCCCCGCATTAAGAGGTTTTGAAAGCCGTGGTCCGTGGAGCGACAGAAAAAAATTGTACGACTGGGTACACAATCCTGCAGGATTTATTGCTCAGGATGCTTATACAAAAACTTTGCAGCAGCAGTACGGTACTATAATGCAGGCCTTTCCTCAGTTCACAAATGAACAAATTGATGCTATTGCAGAATATATCAACTCGGCTCCCCTGCCAGGTCAGGATGGTGGTGGCACAGGCGAAGGAAGTGAAGCAGCTGCTGAGCAAAAAGATGCGTCCGGCCGGAACGCAGTAATATTTGGCGTTATCTCGCTCATCATGGCCATTATTGCCCTTATCCTAATGCAGGTGAACAGCAACTTAAAAAAACTTTCCGATGACAGGGAAGGCATTCTGCGTCCGGAGGTTATTCCTTTTTATCGCAACAAAATATACATAGCTATGATGGCTTTGGTATTTTTTGTTGTTGGTGGCTATTTTGTTGGTAAAGGGGCTATAAATTTAGGCCGCCAGCAGGGATATCAACCAACACAGCCTATTTATTACTCCCATAAAGTGCATGCCGGTATCAATCAAATTAGTTGTTTGTATTGCCATGGTAATGCCTGGGAAAGCAGGCATGCAGCCATACCCTCTTTAAATGTATGTATGAACTGCCATAAGGCAATTTCTACTTATGAAAAAGGTCCGCAGCTTTATAATGAAGATGGAGAAGAAATAAATGGTACTGCGGAAATTGAAAAGTTATATAAGTATGCCGGTTATACGCCGGGCCAGGCATGGGATCCAAAAAAAGCAAAGCCGGTAGAGTGGATTAAAATTCACAATCTCCCCGACTATGTTTACTTTAACCATGCGCAACACGTAAACGCAGGTAAAGTGGCATGTCAAACCTGTCATGGCAATATACAGGATATGGATGTTGTAGAGCAGGTTACTGAGCTAAGCATGGGTTGGTGCATTAACTGCCACAGGGAAACAAAAGTGGATTTTTATAATAGCAAAGACAGCACAGGAAATAAGTTTTATAGCATATATGAAAAGTTTCATAATGATATAAAATCTGGTAAAATGGATAGTGTAACAGTAAAAGATATAGGCGGATTAGAGTGTCAGAAATGTCATTATAAGCCCCCTGTCCCCCCAAGGGGGAACTTAGATTGGAGAAACTTTTTTTGTTTCAATTAGTTTTCAAATGAATGTTGAATAATATGTACTGAACTGCATTACTACTATCAACGTTTGTTGCCCGCCCGGATGAACCGGTTCGGACGGGCGTCGACTCTTATACTGTTATTAATTCTATTGAACAATAAAGAACCTTATTCCTATTGGAGTGATTTAAACACCCCTTTAGGGGATGGGGGCAAAACTCCCCTCGGGGGACGGGGGTATAAATATGTACTGGCAAAGTTTCGCTGAACTTAATAATAAAGAGCAACTTCAAAATCTAACTCAGGATGAGTTTAGGGAAGATCTGCCTTTTGAAGACCTTAATGATAAGGGCCTGCCTGCCGGTAGGCAGGGTTTGCTGGATGCAAAAACACCCCGCCGTGACTTTCTTAAATACCTTGGCTTTAGCACTGCAGCAGCAACACTTGCAGCCAGTTGTAAAATGCCCGTTCGTAAAGCAATTCCATTTGTAAATAAGCCGGAAAATGTAACTCCCGGCGTAGCAAAATATTATGCAACCACTTTTGTGCAGGATGGAGAAGTGATTCCTGCAGTAGCAAAAGTAAGAGACGGTCGTCCTATCAAAATTGAGGGCAATGATCTTAGTTCATATACCAAAGGCGGTACATCCCCAAGAATGCAGGCATCTGTATTAGACCTGTATGATACATATAGGTTAACACATCCAAAAAGGCGTACAGGAAACAAGTTTGAAGAAATTCCTACGTTTGAACAGGCAGATGCCGCTATCTCTAATGCCCTTGCAGGCTTAGGCGGCGCACCTGTGGTATTACTTACTTCTACCATTGTTTCTCCTTCTACAAAGCAAATAATTTCTGAATTTTTAGGTAGGTATCCGGGCAGCCGCCATGTACAATATGACGGTGTTTCCTATAGCGGAATGCTTCTGGCAAATGAAGCTACAAACGGCCGCAGGGCCATTCCTTCTTACCAGTTTGATAAAGCTAAAGTTATTGTTAGCATTGGAGCTGATTTTTTAGGCACATGGCTAACTCCTGTTGAATTTGCCCGCCAGTACTCGTACGGCAGAAAAATAAATGAGAAGAATCCGCAAATGAGTAAGCATTACCAGTTTGAAAGCTACTTAAGCATGACTGGTGCTTGTGCAGATGAACGATATACCCACCGCCCCTCCGAAGAAGGCGCTGTGGCATTAGCTCTGTATGTTGCTTTGGGTGGACAGGCTGCTGCACCTAACATCAGCGATGCAAAAACCCGAAATGCAATTCAAAAAGTCGCAAATGATCTTAAAGCAAATAGCGGGGCAGCATTGGTAGTCTGCGGCAGCAACGATCCAAACGTGCAGATGGTAGTAAATGCAATTAACAGTGCTATAGGTGCAAATGGTTCAACAATAAATTCTTCCCTGCCTCTTACCGGAAAGCAAGGTATTGATAAGGATATGGTGGATTTGGTAGGTCAAATGAACGGTGGGCAAATTGGAGCATTATTAATTTATGGCGCAAACCCTGCATACGATTATTTTGATGCCGCTTCCTTTATAAATGGTTTAAAGAGAGTAAAGCTTTCTGTTTCTTTCAATGAAAAAATGGATGAAACAACAGAATTATGTAACTATTCTATTCCCTCCCATCATTACCTTGAAAGCTGGGGAGATGCGGAAGCAAAAGCAGGATATATTTCTTTTATTCAGCCAACAATTTATCCTCTTTTCAAAACCCGTCCATTTCAAACTTCTTTATTAAAGTGGAGTATGCCTGCTGCAAATCAGCCTCCGGCCACAGGAGGGCAGGCATCGCCACCTACTGGTTTAATAAGGAGCAACCGCTCTGATTATGAAAATTATTTCCGTGAATACTGGATTGGCAAACTTGGAGGACAACAAGCTTTTGAAAAATCATTGCAGGATGGTGTAATAGAACCCGGTGGTGTACAACAAACACCAAACAACAGAATCAATCTCAGTAATGCAAACAAATTAACCGATACAGTTGCTGCACAGGCTGGTACAAAACGGCTTGCAACAACTGCAACACAAAATCAAACTACTCCAAATACCTCTGCACCAAATGCAACGGGGACAGTAAATACAACAAACACTGCAAATACTGGTGCAGGTTTTACCGGTGGCGGACTTGCAGGTGCCATAGCGGCTATCTCTGGTAAAAAGAGTGGTAAAAATGAAATTGTGCTATATCAGAATGTAGCCATGGGGTCAGGGAAGCAATCAGGTAATCCATGGTTGCTTGAACTGCCTGATCCAATTACAAGAGCAACGTGGGATAATTATGCTATGATCTCTGTTGCCAAGGCAAAAGAATTAGGCATTGACTATGCAAGTGTTAATTATGAATATTATCCTCAAAAACCTGTAATAAAGCTCACGGCTAATAATAAAGAAATTTCTCTCCCCGTTTTAGTTATACCAGGCATTAATGCAGATACTATTGCCGTAGCGTTGGGGTATGGACGGAATAATGCATACGGCAAAGCCTCTGCTGGCGTAGGTAAAAATGTTTTCCCTTTTACCCGTTTTAATGGCACTACAATAGATTATTATAATGATGTTGCGGTTGCCGGTAAAGTATCCGGAAAAGAAAAAATCGCACAAACCCAAATTCACAATTCATACGAAGGAAGAACAGAAGTTGTAAAAGAAACCACGTTGGCTACTTTAAAAAAGTATCCAAACCAATATATTGATGAAAGAAAAGAATTGGCGAAGGATTATGCGCCCAAAACAGGTGATTATCGCAAAGAAGCTACTTTGTATGGAGACCATGTTCAGCCAGGGCTCAAGTGGGGAATGTCTGTTGACATGAATAGTTGCATTGGCTGTCATGCTTGTGTTGTGGCATGTAATGCAGAAAACAATGTGCCCGTTGTAGGAAAAAAGGAAGTTGTACGTGCACACGAAATGCATTGGCTGCGCATAGACAGATATTTTGTAAGTGATGAAGAAAATGCCGATGATCTTAAGGCAGTTGTTTTTCAGCCAATGCTTTGTCAGCATTGTGATAATGCTCCATGCGAAAATGTATGCCCGGTATCAGCCACTCCGCACAGTAACGAAGGCATCAACATGATGGCATATAACCGTTGCATTGGCACCCGCTATTGTGCCAACAACTGTCCTTATAAAGTACGTCGCTTTAACTGGGCAGATTATACAGGTGCAGACAGCTTTGGTAATAATCAGCAGCCTTTAGTTGACGAAGGCAAGCTGGACGAAGTAGTGTTGCAAATGAATGATGAGTTAACAAGAATGGTGTTAAATCCGGATGTTGTGGTAAGAAGCAGGGGAGTGATGGAAAAATGTAGTTTTTGTATACAGCGTGTTCAGGAAGGTAAGCTAAAAGCAAAAACTGAAAATCGTGATTTCAGGGATGGAGATGTGCAAACGGCATGTATGCAGGCCTGCCCTACCAGCGCCATTGTATTTGGGAATGCAAATGACCAAAATAGTCAGATAACACAAATGCGTTTACAAAATCCGCAAAGGCTGTTTTATGTAATTGAACCGATACATACTTTGCCTAACGTTAATTACCTGGCTAAGGTTAGAAATTCAGACGAAATAGTGGCCTTGCGGGAACATATGGGTGGGCATGCAGGTCAGCAGGATGAGCCGGGAGTACCGGCCGGTCAAAAGGTAACAGAAGAGGTGCATTAGAGTTGAGTTGGCAGTTTCCGGATTGAGTTACCAAATTCCGACTTTCGATAGTTGTTGTTCTGGTACTTTTAATATATGTTGAATAGAATTGTTACAGTATTAGAGTCCCGCACATGCGGGAAGGAACGGTGCTAAGAATTACGATTGATGGTAAAATTAAAAATAGGCTGAAGCTTGTAACTTGAAGCTTGATGCTTTTTAAATTATGGCATTACTCAAATATGAATCGCAGGTAAGACCGGCACTGGTTGAGGGAAATAAAGACTATCACCAGGTAACGGAAGATATTTGCCGTCCGGTGGAGGCAAAGCCCACCATGTTGTGGTGGATTGGCTTCCTGATATCGGTAGCACTGTTATTATTTGGTGTATATTCTGTGTACCGGGAGGTAACCTATGGTGTGGGGCAATGGAACTTAAACCGTACTGTAGGTTGGGGTTGGGATATCACCAACTTTGTGTGGTGGATTGGTATTGGTCATGCCGGTACCTTAATATCTGCCATCTTACTATTATTTAGGCAGGGTTGGCGTACAGGTGTAAACCGGGCTGCAGAAGCAATGACCATATTTGCAGTGCTGTGTGCAGGCCAGTTTCCTATCTGGCATATGGGGCGGGTTTGGATGGCCTTTTTTGTAATGCCTTACCCTAACACCCGCGGTACTTTATGGCCCAATTTTAATTCGCCTCTTTTGTGGGATGTATTTGCCATCTCAACCTATTTTACCGTTTCGTTATTATTCTGGTATAGCGGATTAATTCCTGATGTTGCTACACTACGTGACCGGGCAAAAATAAAATGGCGTAAATTCTTTTATGGTATGACTGCCTTGGGGTGGACAGGTTCTACAAAGCACTGGCAGCGCCACGAGGCTTTATCCTTAGTGTTAGCAGGTTTATCAACGCCGCTGGTACTGTCAGTACACACCATCGTATCATTCGACTTCGCAACCTCCGTAATACCCGGATGGCATACCACTATCTTTCCACCTTACTTTGTTGCAGGGGCTATCTTTTCAGGTTTCGCCATGGTGCAAACCCTGCTGGTTGTAACTCGTAAAGTATTAGGGCTTGAGGAATACATTACCATTGAGCACATTGAGGTAATGAATAAAGTAATTGTACTCACCGGGTCTATAGTAGGCATAGCTTATCTTACCGAGTTGTTCATGGCGTGGTATTCTAATGTAACCTACGAGTGGTTTGCATTTTCACAAAATCGGGCAAATCTGTTCAGCCCTTATGGGTGGGCTTACTGGATAATGATGTTTTGTAACGTGGTTTCGCCCCAAATATTCTGGATTCGCAAACTAAGGAGGAGCCTGGTGATAACATTTTTCATGTCCATTCTTATCAACATTGGTATGTGGTTCGAACGTTTTGTAATTATTGTTACATCGCTGCATCGGGATTATCTGCCCTCATCCTGGAGCTTTTACTATTCACCGACTATTTGGGAGGTAGGGTTTTATGTGGGAACGTTTGGATTATTTTTTACTTTTTATTTCCTTTTTGCTAAATTTTTTCCTGTAATTGCAATTGCAGAAATAAAACATATTTTAAAGAAGAGTGGTGAAAACTATAAGCAAAAAATGGATGTAGTAGAAAGAGAAAGAGTAGATGAGTTTGCGCATGAAAATGCGCATTAACCCCCTGTCCCCGGTTGGGGAGTTAGGTGGTAAAGTTCTTTATTGGTTTAAAAATCTTTGTAAATAAAGTCTCTGTATCAGAAACTTCAAAACCCCCCTTTAGGGGGTGGAGGTATTATGGCTATAAAAAAATTTGTTGTAGGCACTTTTGATGATGAGCAGGTTTTGTTTCCTGCTGTACGCCAGGTGCGTAAAGCCGGGTTTAAAATCCACGACGTGTACACTCCTTTTGCAGTACATGGGTTGGATGGAGCTTTAGGCCTGCGTGATACCAGCTTGCATACTGCAGGTTTTATTTATGGTATAACAGGTACGGTTACTGCATTTAGCTTTATTACATGGGTTTTTACTACTGACTGGCCTTTGAACATTGGTGGTAAGCCATTTTTTGCACTGCCCGCATGGATACCTATTATTTTTGAAGTGACGGTTTTATTTGCATCTGTCGGTATGGTGCTTACATTTTGCTATTTGTGCCAGTTAGCTCCTTTTGTTAAAAAAGATCATTTTCATCCCCGTGCAACAGACGACACATTTGTAGTGGCTATTGAATGCAATGACAGAACAAATGTAGATGAAGTGACTACTTTTTTACAAAATACAGGGGCCACAGAAGTTACTACCCAACTAAAAGAAACAGGGTGGTGGCTTGGAAGATACGATAAAGAGCAAAAGCTTTACGATGAAAAAGTAAAGGGTACAGGATAAATTACTGAAGATGAAACAACTTATTTCTATAACTTATACTTTATTGGTGAGCATCTGCTTTGTTAGCTGTGGCGGTGCCAGTGGAGAAAATCCCGGTAGGATTTATATGCCCGACATGGCTTACAGCCGTGCTTATGAAACCTATGGTCATAACAACATCAATGATTATGAAAATTTAAGAAACAGTGGAGTAAATTTTACTGGTTTACCGGTTGCAGGAACTATGGCAAGAGGTGATGTTTCTACTTATCCTTACCCCGGCAATGATAGTGGGTATGCTTTATCCGTAAATTATAGAAATCCATTTGATACATTGACACTATCGAAAGCGCAACTAACGGAAGCAGAAAGGCTGTATCTGATTAATTGCGGTATTTGTCATGGAACTAAATTAGATGGTAATGGTCCTTTATGGAATGGTGGTAATGGTCCTTTTCCTGCTTTGCCGCGGAATTTGCTTGATGATTATTCTAAAGCGTTGGCAGACGGGCAGTATTACCATGTTATTACTTATGGCAAAGGGCAAATGGGAAGTTATGCAGCACAGGTAAAACCGGAACAGAGATGGTGGATTATAAATTACATCCGGGGAAAACAAAGTGGTGCAGGTAGCACAAGTGATTCGGCAACAAAAGCAGCAACAGACACAACAAAAGCTAGTGGTACAAATATTCCCGGCACTAATAAATAATGAGATGAAGGATAGTTTAAAATCTATAGTTAATTACAAACGGAAGTAAAATGGCCATTAAAGAACAGTTTGGAATACCTAAAAGATACAATCTCATATCGCTTGTATTAATGGCAATAGGTATTTTATCTATAATTGTGTTATTTATTACACACTGGGCCAATAGCGATGTGCATCACCAAACCCGCTTTTGGGCAAGCCTGCTGCAAAACAGCGTTTATTTTTTATTAGTAGTTAATACCAGTATGTTTTTTATTTGCGCTACTACTTTAGCGTGGGGCGGCTGGCAGGTGGTTTTTAGAAGAGTGCCGGAAGCTATATCAGCTTGCGTGCCCGTAA
Source organism: Chitinophagaceae bacterium (assembly GCA_046262255.1). Classification (GTDB taxonomy): domain Bacteria; phylum Bacteroidota; class Bacteroidia; order Chitinophagales; family Chitinophagaceae; genus Flavisolibacter. The sequence continues at coordinate 35,740 of JBHENB010000010.1, read as the reverse complement.
TTGGCATTATTACTTTTATTGTTTTAATGGCAATTGTTTTTGGCGAGCATGAAATTTATCACTGGAGCGACCCGGAACATGTAAAGCATGATGAAGTATTGAATGCAAAAAAAGGTTTTTTAAATAAAACATTTTTTACCATATGGACCATTATTACCATAGGCGGATGGTGGTGGTTAGGGAAAAAAGTGCGTCAGCTTTCCCGCAGTATAGATGATAGTCCTTTAACTATAGAAGAAGGCAAGCGGTATATATGGAAGAATACGGTTTGGGCTGCTATTTATATAGTGTTGTTTGCATTAACTGTAGCTTCTTCCATTCCATGGTTATGGTTAATGAGTATTGATGCCCACTGGTACTCCACAATGTATAGCTGGTACACGTTTGCAAGTTCATTTGTACCGGGCATAGCGCTAATAACTTTATTTGTGGTTTTCTTAAAGAACAATGGCTACCTGGAATACACTAATAAGGAACATATCCACGACCTGGGAAAATTTATGTTTGCATTTTCCATTTTTTGGACATACCTGTGGTACTCCCAGTTTATGCTGATATGGTATGCAAATATTCCTGAAGAAACCGTTTATTTTGAACCGCGTATGCAGGGGCCATACAGAGCCATTTTCCTTCTGAACCTGATTATTAACTTTTTAGCGCCGATATTAATATTAATGAAGAGAGGATCCAAACGGAATTATGGAACAATTACTATGATGTCTGTATTACTTTTGTTTGGTCATTGGCTGGATTTTTATCAAATGGTATTTCCGGGTATTTCAAAAGATCATGTGCCGTTTATATTAGCAGACCTGGGAATAGCATTGGGTTTTGTAGGATTGATTATGTTCTTTACTGCCCGGGCCCTGGCAAGGGCTCCGTTAATAGCCCGTAATCATCCTTTTATTAAAGAAAGTATTATTCATCACACTTAAATATTGTAAGGCTGCGCTTGACGAAGCCTGCAATCAGTAAGGAATCAGGGAGGAAAATAAAAATAGGTATGACAGTCTTTTGGATTATAGTTGCATTGCTACTGGGATTTGTAATTACATTTCAAATTGCAAAAGCAAGTGAGTATGTGGCAATCTTACGCGGCGAAGAGAAATCACGTAAGGATACAAACCGCATTAATGCTTTTTTGCTACTTGCTTTTTTGATCTTAGGCTTGATTGGTGTTTATTATTGTAATGAAGTATTAAAAGGCAGAATTTTAGGTGAAGCCGCATCTGTGCATGGTGACAGGATTGACACTATGTTATACATTACCATTGTTATTACCGGCATTGTATTTTTCATAACTCAAATACTTCTCTTTTGGTTTGCTTATAAATACCAGGAGGCTGAAAAAAGAGAAGCTTTTTATTACCCGCACAATAATAGACTGGAAATAATCTGGACGGTTGTGCCTGCCATCGTACTAACAATATTAGTGGGATTTGGTTTGTATTATTGGTTCCAAATTACTGGCGAAGCCCCAAAAAATGCAATGGTTGTGGAAGTAACCGGAAAGCAGTTTAACTGGGAGTACAGGTACCCGGGTAAAGATGGCGTATTTGGAAAAAAATATTACAAAGAAGTTAACGAGGCAAAGGGAAATCCGCTCGGGCAGATTTGGGACGACCCGGCCAATCGTGACGATATTTATACGACCCAGGAAATGCATATTATCGTGAACCGTCCGGTTAAGCTGTTGATTAACGCAAAAGATGTTATTCATGATGTAGGTCTTACTCATTTCAGGATGAAGATGGATGCCGTACCCGGAATTCCAACTACCATGTGGTTTACACCAAAATTTACTACACGGCAAATGCGGGAGAAATATGGTCCTGATTTTAACTATGAAATTTCCTGCGACCAGATGTGCGGAAAAGGACATTATACAATGCGGGGAACCATAGTTGTAGAATCACAAGCAGAATTTAATGCGTGGCTGGCACAAATGCCGGTTCAATACCAGGTGGCTATGGGTAATGCCCAACCTGCTGCCCCGGCAACGGATACAACAGCAAATGCAGCAGTTGGGCAAACAACAATGAAATAACGAGTATTGTAAACGATATTTTATGAACAACGATGCAACAATAAATGTACATGGCGATGTGGTAACGACGCATGATGTACATCATAACGGAGATGGGCATCATCATCATCCAAAAGAAACTTTCATTACAAAATATATTTTTAGCCAGGATCATAAAACCATAGCAAAACAATTTCTCATTACCGGTATTATCTGGGCTATCATTGGAGGTTTATTTTCAGTGCTGTTTCGTTTGCAGTTAGGCTATCCCGGTCAAAGCTTTCCAATTTTGGAAACTTTTTTTGGTCACTGGGCAAAGGGAGGGCAATTACAGGCTGAATTTTATTATGCATTGGTTACTATGCATGGTACTGTGATGGTGTTTTTTGTTTTAACTGGCGGCTTAAGCGGCACCTTTGCCAATTTGCTCATCCCCTTTCAGATTGGTGCCCGTGACATGGCAGCTCCTTTTTTAAACATGTTATCCTATTGGTTTTTCTTTCTTGCCAGCATAGTAATGTTTTCTTCACTTTTTGTACAAACTGGTCCCGCAAGTGGCGGCTGGACATCTTATGCTCCCCTCAGCGCTTTGGGTCAGGCAGCCAGCGGTTCAAAAATAGGAATGGACCTCTGGATTACCAGTTTGGCGTTATTTGTTGTATCATCCTTACTTGGCGGGCTTAATTATATTACCACCATATTAAACATGCGAACCAAAGGAATGAGCATGACACGTTTGCCGCTTACCATCTGGGCCATTTTCTTTACAGCAATCTTAGGTGTGTTATCTTTTCCTGTTTTACTATCCGGTTTTATTTTATTACTTTTTGACCGCAATCTTGGAACAAGCTTTTATTTAAGTGATATTGTTATTAATGGCGAGATTTTGCCAAATGAAGGAGGCAGCGCTATTTTATACCAGCACTTGTTTTGGTTTTTAGGCCATCCCGAAGTATACATTGTTATATTACCTGCCATGGGATTGGTATCGGAAGTATTAAGTGTAAATAGCCGAAAGCCAATTTTTGGATATATGGCAATGGTGGGGTCGCTTTTTGCAATTACAATTCTTGCATTTGTAGTTTGGGCGCACCATATGTTTGTTACCGGTTTGAATCCTTTTCTTGGTGCTTTCTTCGTTTTACTTACGCTATTAATTGCCATTCCATCTGCAATAAAAGTATTTAACTGGATCACAACACTATGGCGTGGAAACCTCCGTTTCTCTCCCGGGATGTTATTTGCAATTGGCTTTGTAAGCATGTTTATTTCCGGCGGGTTAACAGGTATCTTTCTCGGCAACAGCACTATTGATCTTCATTTACATGACACTTATTTTGTAGTAGCTCACTTCCATATTGTAATGGGTATAGCTGCTTTCTTTGGAATGTTTGCAGGAGTATACCATTGGTATCCTAAAATGTTTGGGAGGTATTTAAATAACACACTCGGTTATATCCATTTTTGGGTAACCATCGTTGGCGCTTATCTTATATTTTGGCCAATGCATTATCAGGGGCTGGCCGGTGTACCAAGACGCTATTTGGATTTTAGCAAATGGACTTCTTTCAACCAATTTCAGGATTTAAATAAAATGATAACAATTGTTTCAATCATTGTTTTTGCAGTTCAGCTAATGTTTGTTTTTAACTTTTTTTATTCCATTTTTAAAGGCCGGAAAGTTAGAACTGCTAACCCCTGGGGTTCGGCTACTCTGGAGTGGACTACACCCATCAGGCCGGGGCATGGAAACTGGCCCGGTGATATTCCGGAAGTACATCGCTGGCCTTATGATTATAGCAAAGATGGAAGAGAATACATTCCGCAAACAGAGCCTGTTGATCCGAATGAAGGGAAACATTAATTAGGATATACGTTAAAATATTAAGGTTTTAAAAACTAATACAATAAGCTTGCAGAAATGGAGTATGTGGCTCAGGCAGTAAATGAAAAAGGTAAGATACAAGATTACCTGCAGTTGATGAAGCCATCATTAAGCATCATGGTGGTCTTTTCAAGCGTTATAAGTTATCTCCTTGCGCCTAAGGTAGTGGAATTTAACTGGGGGATGATTTTTCTGTTGTTTTCCGGCGGAATGCTTGTTACGGGCAGTGCAAATACCATAAATCAGATAGTGGAAAAAGATACAGATGCTCTTATGAAGCGAACGGCTTCCAGGCCTGTAGCGTCAGGAAGAATGGCAGCCTCTGAAGCATGGATATTTGCTATAATTGCTGGTGTGGCAGGTATATTTATACTTGGTTACTTCTTCAACTGGCTATGTGCAGGTTTAGCCGCATTAAGTTTGTTTCTATATGCATTTATATATACACCTTTAAAAAAGGTTAATGCAGTTGCAGTTTTGGTTGGAGCCGTACCTGGTGCTTTACCATGTTTAATTGGTTGGGCAGCAGGTGCAGATGAAATTTCATCAGGGGGATGGGTTTTGTTTGGAATTCAGTTCTTATGGCAATTTCCACATTTTTGGGCTATTGCATGGATTGCTCATAAAGACTACAGTAATGCAGGTTTTAAATTGTTGCCGGGCAAAAGCGGGCCTACAAAATATACAGCATTACAAACAGTTATTTATTCATTAATGCTGTTTCCTGTAGGAGGTTTGCCTTATTTTATTGGTATGTCTGGTTTGGTAAGTCTTGTGATAGTAACCCTGGCAAATGTTTTTATGACCGGACAGTGCATTCGTTTATTTAATGACTTAGATGTAAAGGCGGCACGAAGAGTAATGTTCAGCAGCTATATTTATTTGCCTGTTGTTTTGCTGGCATTGCTGGCAGATAAAATGCCCCCCATTCCCTGAAAGGGCGTTGGGAAGTGTATAATTTAATGTACGGTCTGTTTGTTTTGAAATGTTTTAAATTAATGTTGACGGATATAAAATTGAAAGAGTTTCCAAACACCCCTTCTGGGGACAGCGGCAGAATACATCCGCATAAATTTGCAATGTGGGTGGCTATTGCAAGCATTATAATGATGTTTGCCGGCCTCACAAGTGCATTCATTGTAAAAAGTAATCTTGCCGGGTGGGCGGAAGTGCAGACCCCTCAGGTTTTTTTGTTTTCTACTGTTTTCCTTTTTTTAAGCAGCATTACAATGCAAATGTCATTGCGGGCATTTAAGCAGAGAAGCATGCAGCATTACCGTTTGCTTATTGGCGGTACTTTATTGCTTGGAGTTGTATTTGTAGTATTGCAATGGATAGGTTTTAGCTGGCTATGGCAACATGGTGTACGGTTAAAAGGCGCCGGAGCCGGACAGTTTTTTTATATTATTGCCGGCTTGCATGCGCTGCATGTAATTGGTGGTATGGTGGCATTAACAGTTTTATGTTTTAAGGCGTTTTTTGGTAAAACAAAAAGCTATAATTCAGTGCCTGTTGAAGTAATAAGCATATACTGGCATTTTGTAGATATTTTGTGGTTGTATTTATTTATATTTTTTATTTGGATAGGATAGAAGCCGTCCAAAGAAGGAAGGTCTTATCCTTTGCATAAAGAGCTTTTGTGGCGTGGCGAAAAGAGGATAGTAAACTTGAAGTTGAGATGTTCTTTTAAAGTTAATTAGAAACCATATGCCTGGCCTCTCTTCCCTTTTGGGGAGAGATAAGAGAGTGGGGCTTATAAAACATACTTATGGCAACAACTGCAGTAGCAACAACAGAAAAAAATTGGTGGAGTGGAGGCCGGAGTCCATTCAACGTGGAATACGGCAAACTAATGATGTGGTATTTTTTAATGAGTGACGCCTTCACTTTTGGTGCATTTCTTATCTCCTACGGCACTATTCGCTTTGCAAGCAATTACTGGGCTAACCCAAATGTGGTTTTCAATGCATTCCCGGGAATGGGGCACGCAAATCTGCCGTTAGCTTTTGTAAGTTTAATGACGTTTATTTTAATTATGAGTTCTGTAACCATGGTTTTGGCGGTGCATGCAGGGCATCATGGTGATAAAAAAGGCGTAATAAAATGGCTTTTTTGGACCATAATGGGTGGAGTTGCGTTTCTGGCTTGCCAGGCCTGGGAATGGACTCACCTCATTACAGGTGAACATGCAGTGTTGTCAAATGGCAGGCTTGATGTAATTGGACAAACAACCAGAGTGAACCCGTGGGGACCGGAAGTACACGGGCCTGTTATTGCAGATGCATTGAAGAATACACCACACAACTCCCTGGTACAATTAGCACACATGGAACATCACAACATGTCCCATCATCAGCTAGCCGCCTTATCAGATGATCAGCTGCGTAATATGATAAACGCAGATAAACTACATGTACAGGAACCGGGACCTGTAGCTTTTGGCGGCTTTTTTTATGGCATTACCGGCTTCCATGGCTTTCATGTTTTTTCCGGGGTAATTATTAATACTATAATGTTACTAATGGCTAAAAATAATGTGTTTGAAAGAAAAGGCCATTACCTGATGATTGAAAAAGCAGGATTGTACTGGCACTTTGTAGACCTTGTTTGGGTATTTGTTTTCTTGTGTTTTTATCTTGTTTAGTGGCTTAAAAAAATGAATAATGGAACAACATTCACATACAACATCTGAGATAACTTATCACCATGTCCCTTCAGAAGGCACAGGCCGAATATGGAAAACCTTTTGGATATTATTGATCATAACAATCATTGAATTGGGATTAGGTTTATTGATGTATGCTACCGACTTCCCTGGATGGGTTGACATGTTTATTAAAGGAGTGATTGTTATTCTTACTTTAGCTAAAGCATTTTACATTGTAAGTATTTTTATGCATTTAGGCGATGAGATACGGAATCTTATTATGACCATTGTTGTTCCGCTTATGCTGTTTGTGTGGTTTATTGCAGCCTTTTTATGGGATGGTAATTCATACAGAACATTACGAAACCGCTACGATACACATTATAAAGAAACAACTTTAGACCGGCCCGAACGTTCCGCAGATACTGCAACACATCCGTTAAATTAATTTGCTTTTAATGTATAGCCCTACGCCGAAACAATTAAAAGCCTTTTGCATCTCTACCTGTCCTATTGTCTATACATGGGGCTCTCCAAAACTCTTATAGAGTTACTTTTGCTGCCAAAGAACTATGTGAATAAAAGTGCTGTTTACGGCTTACTCATAGCCCTGTTACTACCATTTGCAGGATATTTCATAATAAAGACAGTAAGTGCAGATGCTGTTGTAATGCCCCGGCATTACATCTATGATTCGGTTATTACAAGAACAGAAAAAGGAAAAGAAATTACAGATACGCTTTGGCACAAGCTGCCTGATTTTTCACTAACCAACCAGTTGGGTAAACGGGTAGGGTGGGATGATGTAAAAGGTAAAGTAATTGTAGCAGATTTCTTTTTCACCCGTTGCCCCACCATCTGTCCTAAAATGACAATGAACATGAAACAATTGCAGGATGGAATAACCAACGCTCAAAAAGTGGGTGACAGGCAGGCACAATTTATACAGTTTATCTCCTTTAGTGTTGATCCGCAAAGAGATAGTGTGCCGGAACTAAAAAAGTGGGCCGATCGCTTCCAGATAAACCCGGAAAACTGGTGGCTGTTGACCGGAAGCAAAAAAGAAATATACGATTTATCTATTGAGCACATAAAGCTCGGATTAGTCGATGGAGAAAATATAGACACATCATTTTTCCATACCGATTACATGGTACTTATAGACAGAAACCGCAACATCCGTGGTTATTACCACGGCCTGGATTCCTCCGAAATTGCACAGCTTTCGAGAGATATTGTTTTGCTGTCGCTGGAAAAAGATCCTCGTCGGAAAAAATTTTATGAAGGAAAGCTGGGTCTTATTGCTATAGCGTTTGTTGTTATTGCCATAGGGCTGGTATTATTTCTTTGGTACGTGAAAAAAGAAAGCAGGAGATATGAGCCTCGGTATAACAAAAAATGATGCAAAAGCAAGGTGGATAATTTTCAGCCTTTCAACAATTGTTTTTATAGCAGTTACGGTACTGGAACGGGTAACATTAAAAGTCAATCTTGGTTTTGATCCGCATGTATTTGCAATTACCAATGCTATCATTAATTCGATAGTTGCTTTTTTATTGGTTGGCGGATTATATACAGCACGTTCAGGAAGATATACTTCTCATAAATACATAATGATTAGCGCCATTATTCTTTCGGCAATTTTTCTGATTTTTTATATCCTCCATCATCTGTTTGCAGGTTCCACATGGTATGGTGATGCAAATAGAAATGGAATAGTAGAACCATCTGAAAAAGCTGCAGCCGGTAATATGCGATACATTTATTTTTTTCTATTAGGCACGCATATATTGCTGGCGGGTATTTCTCTCCCATTAATTCTTTTTACCGCATACCGTGCTTTGATTAATGAAAATGAAAGGCATCGAAAACTTGCAAAAATTACATGGCCACTTTGGTTTTATGTAGCTGTTTCCGGGCCCGTAGTTTATTTAATGATCAGCAGGTACTATTAAATAAAAAGAAGCTAATAGCACTATTGTTTTAATGGCTGCCCGACTGCTATTTTACAATCATGCCCTGGCTGTCCATGCGCAGGGTTAAGCTTAACATTGCCTGAAGTTGCAGCCGGGGTACCGGAAGCCACTATATTGTCTGGAATAGTGAAAGGGAAATTAACAATTGGAGTAGCAGCAGGTAAAGTAACTGCAACTGGATTATTGGTAGCAGAAGAGGTGGAATCGGTAACAACCGGTGTAGTTGTGTTATTTATACTTGGTATAGTGGTTTTTTGAGCTGGTGCCGAATTAAGTGGTGCACCTACAGAAATATCGCATCTGTGGCCTGGTTGTCCATGAGCCGGGTTTAAATTTTTGTTGCCGGGAGATATTTTAATAGCAGAAGGAGTATTTATAGTTGGTGTGGTAGTATTGGTACTTGTAGCCGGTTTAGCAGGCGCTGAATTAAGCGACGCACCTTCAGCAATATCACATCTGTGCCCAGGTTGCCCGTGAGCAGGATTTAGTTTTCCCTTGTTTCCAGCAGACGGGGTAATTCCAATGGGAACAGGAGCAACAGCTATGGGAGGTGCTATATTACTAGAAGCAGGGAGTGGGGCACCTACGGCCTGTCCGCATATATGTCCTGGTTCGCCGTGCGGGGGATTTACACCACCCCCTTCCGGGTTATTGATATCTACAATGGTGGCAGATGTTTCTACTTCACTAGATCCTGCAGCATTTGCAGTATTCGTTGATGCTGTCGTGTCTCCTATAGGTAGAGTTGCATTTAAATTATAAGTTGGGTCCCTATCATTATTGCAGGCAGTTATAGCTGCAAAAACAATACTGATAACAATAAAAGAAAACTGATTATTTTTCATTTTACAACTGTACTTTTTTACTTTATTTACTTTTTATTTAAGCCGGAACTGCCTCATTGAAGGTATACATTTTTTCTTTTAGTTCTTTTACACGGTCATCTTGCAGGTACTCATCAAAGGTCATTAACCGGTCAATAATCCCTTTAGGCGTTAATTCAATAACACGATTGGCTACGGTTTGCATAAAGGTATGGTCATGCGAGGTAAGCAGCACAATGCCCGGAAAGCTATTACATCCTTCATTGAAGCTTTGAATGCTTTCTAAATCCAGATGGTTTGTTGGCTGATCCAATACAATTACATTCGGATTCTGCAACATCATCCGGCTGATCATGCACCGTACTTTTTCACCACCACTTAGTACGTTTGTTTTCTTCATGATCTCATCGCCGCTGAATAACATTTTTCCAAAAAAACCACGAAGAAAAGGTTCGTCCGCATCGGTAACACTTGCAGGTACATATTGGCGCAACCAATCTATCAGTCTTAATCCCCCCGAAAAAAACTGGTTATGCTCCAGTGGTAAATAAGCTTTTGTAATAGTTGTGCCCCATTCATACTTTCCCGTTTGAGATTTGATGTTACCGTTGATGACTTCAAAGAAATTGGTTACTGCCATAGGGTTTTTGCTGACAAAGGCAATCTTATCACCCTTGTTTACAGTAAAGGTTACTTTATCAAATAATTTACGTCCATCTGCAGAACTGCTTAAATTTTCAACGTTCAAAATTTGATTTCCTACTTCACGTAAAGGTTGAAAAATAATTCCGGGGTACCGGCGATTGGATGGCTCTATTTCCTCGATGTTCAGCTTTTCCAATGCTTTTTTACGGCTGGTAGCCTGCCTGCTTTTAGAAGCATTTGCAGAGAAGCGGGCAATGAAATCTATTAAGGCCTGCCTTTTATCTTCTACTTTTTTGTTTCTATCGCCCAGTTGCCGTGCCATTAACTGGGAAGACTCGTACCAGAAGGTATAATTTCCGGTGAATATTTTTATTTTCTGCCGGTCAACATCCGCTACGTGAGTGCAAATGGCATCTAAAAAGTGACGGTCGTGGGAAACTACTAACACGATATTTTCATACTCTGCTAAAAAATCTTCCAGCCATGTAATTGTTTCAATGTCCAGACCGTTTGTCGGTTCATCCAGTAATAAAATATCGGGATTGCCAAATAAAGCTTGAGCCAGCAACACCCGTACTTTTAAATTACCAGGAATTTCTCTCATCAGTGACTGATGATATTGTTCCTTAATACCAAGGTCGCTTAACAAGGTTCCTGCATCGCTTTGGGCGGTATAACCACCAATTTCGCCAAACTCACCTTCCAGTTCACCGGCACGTAATCCATCGGCTTCCGTAAAATCTTCTTTTGCATAAATAGCATCCCGTTCCTGGGTTATTTTCCATAATTTTTCATGCCCCATCATAACCGTATTCAAAACAGTAAATTCATCAAAAACAAAATGATTTTGCTTTAACACAGCCATTCTTTCGCCGGGTGTAATTTCCACTAAACCTTTATTTGGCTCAATTTCTCCGGATAATATTCTTAAAAATGTAGATTTACCGGCCCCGTTAGCGCCAATAACTCCGTAGCAATTACCCTTGTTGAAAGTAAGATTTACATCATCAAAAAGCACCCGCTTGCCAAATGAAAGCGTCAGGTTGTTCACTGAGATCATAACTACGTATTTAACGCCCCATTACTTTTAAAAAGGCGTGCAAAGGTAGTATTTTACTATGGGTATAGAAAGGTTAATACGTTAAGAAAACGTGTAGAAAATTGGTGCTCCCATGCTTCGTTTAACTTGTTTGCATTCGTTTTTCTCAGTGTCAAAACACAATAAAATGGTTAATGCCATTAAAGAAACTTTGAACAAGGCTGCAATCTTGGAAAAACTTTACTCTTAGTAATGAGTACTTCAAGTAGTTTATATCAATCCTGAACTCCATTGCGTGGCTGTTCACTATTTACCAATGCATGGCAAAATAGTTGCATTATCTGCCAGTAAATAACAGCAATGAAAAAAAGTTTATGGGTAATTCTGCTTTTGACGGTTTTTGCTTGTAATCCGGATACCGGCGAAAGTGGTGCAGTGGATGATGGTATAAAAGCGGTGGACAGCAACGGCGCTTTACAGGATACAGCCCGGGTGCAACCTCATCCCGGAATAGATTCCACAAAAGCAGAAGACAGGGTAGATATACAACAAAGAGATACTTCCAATAAATAATAATGAAATATTGCATTTACAAATTGCTGTTGGTGCTGTTATTATGCAGTTGTAATAACAGTAACAGAACTGCAACAGATACAAAAGCATCGGATACAACAATGCAAAGCATAGATTCTTCTGCTATTATAAATGATGCCACCCGTTTGCCAAATGACAGCACAACAACAGGCGTTACGCATTAGCTTTCTCTGCCGGTAATGGCTGTTGCTCTACTACAGGATCAACCTTTTGCATGCTGTATTTTTCTATCTGCCTGATGACTTTTAGCGAAACCACAAGCCATAAAAATCCCATAGCAAAGCCGGCCATAACATCACTGATGTAATGGCGTCGCAGGTAAATGCGGCTTATCCCAACAGTAATTATCCATAGAATCAATAAAATAATCAGCGTCCATTTAAGTGTTTTATTTTTCACCGTATGCCAAACTATGTATGCAATCAGGCCATAAAAAGTTACACTCATTAACGCATGGCCGCTGGGAAAGCTAAAGTTTTTTGCTGCTTCCAGTAACTGGTTATCCGGACGCGGTCTTGCAAACAATCGCTTTAAACCAAACATTAAAAAAAGGCTGCTTATAGCAATGGTAGGCACTTTGATAGAATACCACTTGTGTTTTTTTAAAAAAAGATAATATGCAATCAGAATCAGGTTAGCCGGTATCAAAAACTCATGCTTTCCAAAGAAAGTAATGAAATTCATGATGGCCGTATTGGTATCGTTAATATGAGGTTTGAGAAATTCAAATACTTTCCTGTCCATTTCCTCATTCCGAATAAGAAAAATCCGTCGTGTAATAAAAACAAATGCAAAAAGAGAAATAAAAAAGACAGTTAAAATGATAACCATTTCTGCAGAAAGCAATGCTAATCCTGCCCAAAATTTACTAATTCTTTCTCTTGTTCTCCGTAACATATTATTTTTTTACTGCTGCAAACAACATGCCCCCACCTTACCAGATGTTAATCAGGTACAGTTTTCAAATGTATCTAATAAGTAGTAAATTTAAGGTCTGCATCAACCAAAACTATTTGTATGAATAAAATTTTCACTTACCGATTTATGTCTTTTCTCCACATCTTTAGGTAGTGCCCAGCCAAAAAGTATAGACTGGGGTAAAGACACCGTCTCCGCCAATAATGCTACAATAAGAAAAGATAAATTTCATACTACTTTGAAAAAGACTTACATAATATAACCCCAACTGTTAGTTTTCCCATTAGATAAACTAAAGTCCATTGTTGATGGTTGTGCTGCCAGCAATGTGGAGAATATTCAATTTATATTTTCTGTAATAAGACCTGAAGATACCGCCAGGTATTTTTCCAAACATTACAGGTAAAGTGGGCATATTGAATAGTAAATTCATAATGGCATTGCTGGCGTCTGGTTTTCTTCTGGTAGATCCACCACAAGGTTTGGCGGGAGATGGAGATCTGTATTTTGATATTGGCTTTATATGCCCTCCTCCTTCTGATTGCCGATGACTTGTAATAGGCTTAATAATTATTGCTGCAAGCTTATCTCCAGAAAATAAGCATAGAAATGTAATGACAAAAAAATAGCTGGAAATACGCAGCTATTTATAAGATGTTTTAAACTACATCAGTATCAGTATCTGTATCTCGTGTTTTTGTTACAGTAACACGGTCTGTACGGCTTGCTCCTGTTCTGTCTGCACCCGAATTGCCACGTAAAAGTGCAATCAGCAACAAAAGAAATAATGCACCCCCAACAATCCATACCCACGGTTGTGTGTACCAGTCGCCACCTTCTTTCCTAATATTTACATTAACTCCGCCTCCGCCTTCCTTTTCTCCACCCGTGCCACCTCCTGTATCTTGTGCGAACATTACTGTTTGAATTAGTAGTAACGTCAAAAATGCTACTACGTTTTTTAAATTAAGACATGTGGTTAAGTGTTTCATGTAAATTTTTTTTAAGTGAACAAATTAGAACCCACAATTAGAGGTTCAAATTACTTTATTTTAAAGGATTCAACAAGTGCACCAGATTTATTATACAATTTTTGATAAGGGACAGTAAACCTATGAAAGTTTTGAGGGTGTGGTATAGTTTTATATAGGATTATTACCTCTAAAACATTAATCATGAAAATTTTCAATCTTTTATTTGCAGGGTTGCTGCTTAGTGTGGCGGCATGCAATTCCGAAAATCAAAACAATACTTCTAAGGACGAAACTACTAATGAAGCAAAGAAAGATGACAAAAAAACAAATGTGGATGTTCCTGCTTCAGTAAGGTCAACGTTTGAACAAAACAACCCCGGCGCAACCGATGTAGAATGGGATAATAAAGGAGATGAATTTAAAGTGGATTTTCGCATAAATGGTGAAAAAAATACCCTGAAATACAACAAAGATGGCAAACAGATAAAATCAGAAATGCGCATTGATAAAGCTGCTTTGCCTGCATCAGTAACCAAAGTAGTTGCATCAGAATATGCAGGGTACAGTATTGAAAAAGCGGATGAGATTAACGAAGATGGCAAAGGCAAACAATATGAAGTGGAACTTAAAAAAGGTGATGAAGTAGTAGATGTACATTTTACTGCAGATGGTAAGGTGATAAAAAAAGATCCTGAAGAGAAAAAGAAAGATAAACAATGATCTGATTCACTTACAATTGATAAGCATTTTTAACTATTTCAAATATTGCTCAATGGCACGATGATGGGCATTTTCTGTTACAGCATATAACAACACAACTGCAACCAGCATTACACTGATGATGGCAAGTATTATATTCAACCATCGAAGTTTAATGGTTACCATCAATTCTTTGCTCGTTTTATCGAAAGTAAAATGAGTAATGGCAAGGAGGTTTACAACAGCGCTAATGCCCGGCAGTACCACAAAAAGAACAGGTGTAATCCAGCCTGTTGCACTCCGCTGGTCCAGTTTTGCCATCCATTCTATAAAATTATTGGTAACACCCCAGTCCCAGTCCAGGAGGTATTTTATTGCAACACAACAAAAAAAGAATATGGGAATAGCCATAAACCACATCCCCCACCGTGCACTTTTTTTCGTATTCAAAATGGCAAGCTTTACCTGGCGTTGTGAAGCACTGGTTTGCAGTTCGGGCTTTTTTAGATTTTCCATACGGTGCATAAAATCATTTTCATCCATAGCTTAGTATTTAACTGTTGAACAAAGCGGTGACATATTAACCTGCGTAAACGAAAAGACAGTGCAAAAAACTGGTGCACCTATCCTTCCGCCAAGGTCGCTGTTAGCGAGTAATATTACGCCGTCTCCTTTCTGAGGATGCAATAAATAATTTGCCCGCCAACCTTCATTAGCACCATCATGAGATACCAGCGTTTCATCTTTTGAAACCGCGAATATCTTCACACCTAAACCGTAAAATCCTTTTGTAGATTCAGCAGGTGTTATCATTTGCTGTATTGTTTCGTGCCTCAGCAATGATTTGAAAGAAGGGCCTTTTATCGTTAGCATTGAAAGAAATTTCGCCAGGTCTTCAGCTGTAGTATAAATGCCGCCGGATCCTTGTTCTACATATTGGTATTGCGGCCATGCAGTTTCATTTTCGTTGTAGGGAGTAGCTACAGATTTTTTAATGACAACCCAGTCATAAGATGTATTTGTCATCCCCAGAGGAGAAAAAATTTCTTTTTGCATGAAGGCGCTGAATGGTTGTTGCGTAATATCTTCTATCATTAATTGTAATAGTGTATATCCTCCGCTTGAATATCGAAGAGCAGAACCTGGTTCCTGCATTACATACAATGCCCCATCACTTCCTTCATAACCAGATAAGGATTGCATTAAAGTGGGTAAAGTTTCTCCGGGTTTATAAACGCCATGATAGCCAGCTACAGAAAGTCCTGCTGTATGGCTGAGCACCCGACGAATGGTTACTTTCTTAACATCAAAAGAAGAAGACGGTATTTGCCAGCGTTTCAAATAGCGGTGGATAGGTGAATCGATATTTATTATTCCTCTCTCATCAAGCATCAACACCGCAAAAGCAGTTAAAGTTTTGGATACAGAACCAATATTGAAACGTGTAGATGACGATACAGGAATGTTTTTTTCTTTGTCAGCCATTCCATATCCTTTTGACCAGAACACCTTTCCATTACGAATTACAGCAATAGATACTCCCGGAACCCGGTGCTGTTTTAATAGCAGGGGAACAATAGAATCTAATTTTCTTTCCAGGTTGTCGCCATACGTCTTTTTTTGTTGCACACTACATGCAGAAAAAAGGAGCTGTAGAAAGCAAAGTAATATGGTGTAATAGAGTAGTTTCATTTGTTTGTTTCAATGATATAATGCAGCAACACAAAAACGTTGCATTACTTTTCTTCCAGTGCCTTTCTTAATTTTTCCAAACCACGGGAAAGTAATGATTTAACTGTGCCTTCATTTTTGTTAAGAATAAGAGCAATCTCCTTCACCTGCTTTTCTTCAAAGAAGCGTAATGCAATAACCTCAGAATATTTTATATCCATCTGCGATAGTTTCTTTTGCACTGCAGCAAACTCCTTAGATTCCTGAAGTGCTTTTTCCATTGCTGCTTTTTCTGTTTCTATCCCTGCATCGTATACTAAAAAGTGCTTCAAACCTAAATCCTCAATACAAGTGGGAGCATATTTCCTCTTGCGCAGGTACAGGTTTATTTCATTTGTTGCAATGCGGTACAACCATGCAGAAACTGGAATGCCGCGCCATATAAAGCGATCAATTTTTTGATATGCCTTTAAGAAAGTTTCTGCCGTGATGTCTCTAGCCAGATCATAGTCGCCGAAACGGCGAAATACATAAGAGAAGATAGGGTGATAATACGCATCGTACAACAAAGCAAAATCCTGTGGATGAATTTTTATGCGGTTTAGTATTTCCTTTTCTTCTTCGGGTGTCACTTTTATCAAGGTACAATGCAAAAAACCAAAAAGGTTGCAATCAATGGTGGCAATGAATACATTTTTGTGATGAACCACTTTCAAAAATGCCTATCCATAACTGGTTCTTTTGTTTAGTTAAACCTGCATGTTTACTTCCACACTTGCTTTAACATAATCTTACCGTAAGTCAATTAATCAATCAAACAAATTTTCTTTCTCATCAGCCAGAACGACTGAAAAAACCCGTTCACCCTTCTTATGAAAAAACAAATTTTACTCTTAGTATCTCTGGTTGTTTCTACAATTGCAATGGCGCAGGTAAAAACTTCTTTTGGCTTCCGCAGCGGACTGTCTGTAGCTAATATGCAGGGCGATGCAGTAAACAGCCTGAACAACTTATTGGATTACACCGGCGGTATGGTTACAACAACTAACCGGAAAGGTTTCTTTGCAGGAGCACATGCAACTATCCCTTTAAGTGATTTCATTTCTGTGGAACCAGCAGTGTATTATTCTCAGAAAGGTTATGAATTAAAAGGTGAGTTCGGTCTAAAAAGCATTGAATTTCTTAGTGCCAATGCAAAAGCACAATTAACTTCTCATTACATTGATATACCGGTTGTATTAAAAGCCAATTTTGGCGGATTTCAATTATTTTCAGGGCCACAGGTTTCTTATCTGACTCAGGCTGACCTGCGTACAACAGCAGGTGCGTTGGGCTTTAATTTAGTAACCAGCAAAATGGATGCTACTGCGCAATTTAACCGGTGGGATGTGGGTTTTACCGGCGGTATTGGGTATCAATTTGCCAATGGTATAAATATAATGGCAACCTACGATCATGGTTTATCTAAGGCAGATGCTAATCAAAATTTAGATTCTTACAACCGTGCATTTAAGATAGGAATTGGATTTAGTTTTTAATAAAATGTAAATTGAAAAACATGTAACCACCTCTTATTTGGGGTGGTTTTTATTTACAATTATGATAGTTCTGTTTGATCCCACATGTAGTAGAAACAAACATGTACACTTAAAACAGAAGTATGGAAATTGTGTAACTTCTCACTTAAATCCTAACTCCTTCACCGGGTCCCAAAGCAGTTTTTCAAAATTCTGTACCTGGTTATCTTTAACTTGTACTCCCTCTTTTTCTAATAGTTCCTGCATTTGTTCCGGGTAATCAAAATGTATTTTACCTGTTAATAATCCCTGCCTGTTAACTACGCGATGCGCTGGCACCTTTGGCTTTATTTTGTGTGCACCATTCATAGCCCAGCCCACCATACGTGCAGCCGACTTTGTACCTAATGCATTGGCAATTGCTCCATATGAAGTAACCCTGCCCTTAGGTATATTGCGTGCCACATTATATACCAACTGAAAAAAATTGTCATCTCGCCGACCGGAAGGTTTTATTTGAATTTCTTTTCTATTATTTTTTTCAGCCGGCATTCTTAGTGTTATTTAGAATTGATCTTGCGCTTCAAAAGCAACTCACTCCGCTTTGGCTCCGAAACAGCTTTATAATCATACGGACAATTCAAACAGCCATTACCGCAACAATAGCCCCTCTGTAACAAATATTCTGCTGTTAATACTGTAAAGCCACTGTCATTCACATAATAAAAGTCATCGTCTGTCAGGGTAGGTGAACCACCTTCCTCTTTTTCTATATTGTTTTCGAAAATTGCTGCTTCTTCTTTCAATAATTGCTGTAAAGCAATGTCCGTTCCGGCAGAAGGAAATTCATCTGGTAGTGAAAAGCATAAATAATGTATTTGCCTGCTATTTGCAATATCCAGGGTTTCGTAGTATGTTTTAATTCTTAATTCCGGCGGTATGACCGGTTCGGCGAATACATCATCAATTTCCCTATGCAAATTGCATCCGTACATATTAATCACCTTTCTTGTGAATTCATAAAGACCAGGGCTGTCTGTTTTTAAATGTATTTTACCTCCGGGTTTCAATAATTGCTGGTACAAACGTAAAAAAGCAGGGTGGGTTAATCTTTTTTTTGCCTTCGAAATGCGCAACTGCGGATCAGGATAAGTAATCCAGATTTCCTCGACTTCACCAGAAGTAAAGAAACTTGTTATCTGTTCGATTTGGATTCTGAGAAAAGATACGTTTTTCAGCATCAGTTGCTGCGCTTTTTTTGCACCTACCCATAAGCGGTTTCCTTTAATATCAATACCAATAAAATTCTTGTTGGGATAAAGTTGAGCTAAACCAATACTGTATTCACCCTTGCCGCATGCAAGCTCTAACACAATGGGATTGAAATTTTCAAAAAACTCATGCCATGTGCCTTGCATTTCAGTTGGAAACTGTAACACATTGGAGAAGGTTGCCAGTTCTGCGAAACGAAGAAGTTTTTTTTGAGCCATAAAGTTTCGCCTACTTCAGGATTAAGTAAGCTGACTTAAAAAGTTCTTATAATTAAAAAGGTTATGTTTAATCAACGTTGACAGGGGAGTTTTTTTCAATGTCTTCTCCTTTATGAGCAGGTTTGCGTAAGTACATCAACTCTTTCACTTTTTCTTTATCCTCTTTTTCTTTATTCAGATCAAACATAGTTCCGAATACATGGTCCCAAATAGTAGAGCTAACGCCGAAGCCCTTATGGTCATCTTTATAATGATGGAGGTGATGGTTGCGCCACAGAGGTTTCATCCATTTAAACGGAGGATTCCATGCATGAATAGCATAATGCATAGTGCCATACATTAGATAGCCCAGTACAAAGCCAGGAAAGAAAACAAAAACGTTTTCCCGCATTAAAACATACATAATTCCAAAAATAATTGCCGACAAAATAAGACTTGGTAAAGGAGGCATAAACAGTCGCTCCTTATCCCGCGGATAATGATGGTGATTACCATGCATTATATAAACAATTTTCTGGGCCCTTTCGCTTTCTGCAATCATGTGAAACACCCACCTGTGCATTATATATTCAAAAAATGTCCAGAAAAAAATTCCCAACAAAAATAAAATGCCAATACGGCCTGAGGTAAAGTCAAACACCCTCAGGGCATATACAGGAAACCCAACTACTACAGGCAGATACAAACCCCAGATAACCACAGGATTTGTTTTTGTGAGTACCTCCAAAAGCGGATTTTGAAATAGTTGAGCCTGTCCTTTGTTGTGAATTTTTTCAAATTTCATAGTACTGGCTTTGCTTTGCAAAAATACTACCCTTAATCAAATGTGATACATAATAAAAAAATTCGTCTATTATCTTAATGTGAAAATATGTATTATCAGAATTTTATTCACCATTACTTTGATTACGAATAATAGGGAGTTCTATAAGGATAGCGGACAGCATACAGCTCCTTTACTTTTTCCAGGAGCGTTTTTCGCAATTCATCAATGTTGGTTCGTTCCAGAGCCGAAATAAAGATTGCATTATCGCCGGTTTCACGTTGCCATCTTTCTTTTAAATCATTCAAAATTTCTTCTTTTGTTTCTTCCTGCAGCCATGCATCGAAGGTTTGTTTTTCGTATAAATCCATTTTATTAAAAATTGTTATGGTTGGTTTTTCAAATGCATTCAGTTCCTGCAAGGTTTTATTTACTACTCCAAGCTGTTCTTCATAATTCTGGTGCGATGTATCCACAACGTGTAACAAAATATCTGCTTCCCTCACTTCATCCAATGTGCTCTTAAAACTTTCTACTAAATGATGGGGGAGCTTTCTTATAAAACCCACTGTATCACTTAATAAAAAAGGTGTGCTTTCATAAACAATTTTACGTGTAGTGGTATCGAGTGTAGCAAACAGCTTATTTTCTGCAAATACATCACTTTTGCTCAATAAATTCATGAGCGTTGATTTACCAACATTAGTATATCCTACCAAGGCTATACGAATAAACTCTCCTCTTTCTTTGCGTTGTGTGAAAGCCTGCTTATCAATTTCTGCTAACCGCTTTCTTAATAATGAAATTTTATCACGCACAATCCGGCGGTCGGTTTCAATTTCTGTTTCTCCCGGACCTCTTGTACCAATGCCGCCGCCCAGCCTTTCCAGGTGCTTCCACATACCACGCAATCGGGGAAGTATATATTGATATTGTGCCAGCTCCACCTGCGCCTTTGCCTGTGCGGTTTTTGCACGGCGGGCAAAAATGTCAAGTATCAAGTCGGAGCGATCAATAGTTTTTACGTCCACTTCTTTTTCAATATTGGAAATTTGCGAACCATTCAGCTCATCATCAAAAATGAGTACATCAATATTCTTTGCCTTTACGTACTGTTTTACTTCCTCCAGTTTGCCCTTACCAACAAATGTTCTGCTATCCGGGTGGGAAAGCTTTTGAATAAATTTTTTTACTGTGACAGCTCCTGCTGTTTCTGCTAAAAAAGCCAATTCATCCAGATATTCCTGCACCTGGTGTTCTTTTTGGTCTTTTTGAACAACGCCAACAAGAACTGCTCTTTCCTCCTTTGTTATTTTGTTTTTGTTTTCCAGCATACTTAATCGTCAATAAAAAAAGCGATCCCCCATGGCGGGATCGCCTATAAAAGAATATACCAGTATTTATAATCCACTTAAGGTTATGCCAATAGTTAAGGGCCTGATAGTTGGACCTAACCCCTCCCTGAATAAAGGTGTAATAGAATAAGATCCGAAGAGGCTAAAATGACCAAACCCTAAACGGGCAGTTGCAGAAAGCCTGTTTTTATTAAAGAACTTTTTGCTATTTTCCTTTAGAGTGTAATCATTTATTGTATTATCGTTTCTGTCCCGCAGATTTTTTCCTTTTGTATGTGCATTTAAAAGAGTACCCACCTTTGCACCTATAGCTACTTTTACACTGCGCCGGTTATCATCTGGCTTAGAACTGAAACGTAATTCCACAGGTGCTTCTAAATAGGCGGTAACAAGCTTATATTTTTTGAAGCTGCTGGTATCCTTTAAATTTTTAAAGGCTATTGTAGATGTATTGTCCTTTATTCCAACGTAAGTGTTATCAAAATAAATATTGTCTGTGGCTATCCCCGCCCCTATAGCTACGCTGAAATGTGGATTGGTTTTAAATGGAAAATCAAAAAGAAAATAAGCATTGAATGTACGCGGCAAACCGCTGGTATTAATGGTATCTGGCTTACCGTTCCACATCGTGTAACCTACCTGTAACATAAAATGATCGTTGGATGTGGGAAGGCTTGGGGTTCTGAGAATTTTACTTTTTCTTGTGGTATCTTCCTGTGCATGGGCAATTCCTGCAATGGAAAAAACTAAGGCCAGTGCTAAAACTTTTCTCATAAAAATGGTTAAGTGAGCAAATGTATTTTTATAACGGTTAAGGAAAGGTTAACGGTTGAAACATGCAATCTATCTGTGGTTGTAATAGATGAATAAAAAATGAAACTTTAAATCAATGATTATTAATTACAATCAAACACTTGTGGACCCTGTAGGATTTGAACCTACGACCCCCTGATTATGAGTCAGGTGCTCTAACCGTCTGAGCTAAGGGTCCAATACCGCTTCTACGGTACTAAGAAATATTTGGGCGCAAAAATAGGAATTACAGTTTGATTATTTAACCTCTTCGAAATCGATGTAATCGCCAACACGTTTATTTTGCTTTTTAGAATTTTTGGTTGAGTGTTGTGACTGGGCTTCTGCAGTATGGTTATTCATTCGTTGATGCATCTCTCTAAAACCTTGTTTTACCCGCCTGGTAGTTCTGTATATAGGAATAATAAAATGGAACACAAGCCGGTACAATAGGTATGCTAAAAAAACGAAAAAGATATAGGTCATAGTATGAGCCAAAGGTAATGCAGCTATTGCATGCAATCTTAATTTGGAAGTTAAAATTGCTTTACCTTACCTTTGCTACGGCAAATGATTGAGAGAAGGGAACGATGACGTTCCCTTCTTCTTTTATACTATGCAAACAGAAGAACAGAAACAGGAGATTGAGCAGAAAGTAAAAGACCTATTAGCTGGCAATCCAACACATTTTTTGGCGGATATCAGAATAAAACCAACTAATAATGTAAAAGTATTTGTAGATGCCGATGAAGGAATTAATCTTTCTACACTGGTAAACTACAACCGCAGCTTGTATAAAATATTAGAAGAAAGCGGCCTTTTTCCAAATGATGACTTTTCTCTGGAAGTTTCTTCCCCGGGTTTAGACGAGCCGTTAAAAATACACCGCCAATACAAAAAAAATGTGGGCAGATATGTTGAGGTTCTCTTAAATGATGGCACTAAAAAAGAAGGGAAGTTAATAGAAGCAACTGAAGATGGTGTTATAATTGAATATGCAACTGGTAAAGGAAAGCTAAAGCAAACACAACAGGAACCAATTTTATTTGACAATATTAAAAACACAAAAATTCAAATTAAATTTTAAAGAAAAGCTACAAGCTATAGCAAATTGCAGGCTTTATGCTGAAAACAAGATTTAGATAACGATCTTCAATCGTAAATCGTTTAAATCTGTAAATCGTATGGCAAGTATAAACTTAATGGAAGCATTTCAGGAATTTAAGGATGCTGAAAATATTGATCGTCCTACCATGATGCGTGTAGTGGAAGACGTATTTAAAACACTGCTCCGCAAGAAGTATGGAAGCGATGAAAATTTTGATGTTATTGTGAATGCCGAAAAAGGAGATTTGGAA
The DNA here is from genome assembly GCA_046262255.1 of Chitinophagaceae bacterium. Taxonomy (GTDB): domain Bacteria; phylum Bacteroidota; class Bacteroidia; order Chitinophagales; family Chitinophagaceae; genus Flavisolibacter. The sequence continues at coordinate 12,567 of JBHENB010000010.1, read as the reverse complement.
ATTTTTCGCCGACGCACCATTGTGGAATTAGATACCGACGTGATGGATCCTAATGAAGAAATTGCATACAGTGAAGCTGTAAGAATTGCTCCGGATTTTGAAATAGGTGAAGAAATATATGAAGAAGTTAACCTTTACGATTTTGGACGCAGGGCAATTTTAGCAGCTAAACAAACCCTGGCCAGCCGCATTAATGACCTAAAAAAGAACGCACTGGCAAAAAAGTATGAAGACAGAATTGGAGAGATCATTAGTGCAGAAGTTTACCAGGTTTGGAAAAAAGAAATTCTTTTACTGGACGAAGAAGGTAACGAGTTAATATTACCTAAAAGCGAACAAATTCCGCAGGATTATTTTAAAAAAGGAGAGAGCATCAGGGCCGTGGTAAAAAAAGTGGATATGAAGAATAATACTCCTGTGATTATTCTTTCCCGCACTGCCCCGGATTTTCTGGCAAAGCTTTTGGAAATAGAAGTTCCGGAAATCTTTGATGGTCTTATTGTAATCAAAAAAATAGTTCGCGATCCGGGGGAAAGAGCAAAAGTTGCTGTAGAATCTTACGATGACAGGATTGATCCTGTAGGTGCCTGCGTAGGCATGAAAGGTAGCCGCATTCACGGTATTGTCCGTGAATTAAAAAATGAGAATATTGACGTAATTAACTGGACCAATAACATTCAATTATTAATTCAGCGTTCTCTTACTCCTGCCAAGATTACTTCAATGGATATAGACCAGGAAGGCAAGCATGCAAGCGTATTTCTTAAACCAGACCAGGTTTCTCTGGCAATAGGACGCAGAGGCGTAAATATTAAGCTGGCTTGTGAGCTAACAGGTTATAATATTGATGTTTTCCGGGATAATGAAGGACTGGATGATGAATTTGATATTGATCTTGAAGAGTTCAGCGACGAAATTGATACCTGGGTTATTGATGAATTAAAACGTGTTGGCTGCGATACCGCACGTAGCGTGTTAGATTTATCAGTGGAAGAATTGGAACGCAGGACAGATCTTGAAAAGGAAACAATTGAAGATCTAAGAAAAGTATTGCAGACAGAATTTGAAAAAGAAGAATAAAGGCCCCCAAACCATCCCGAAAGGGAGGGATTATCGGCGCACAAGCCATCCTATTTGAAGTTCATGATGGATTGGTAACTGCCGATGATCGAACAAATGGTAATGGGTTCATTGATAAGATAAATTGTAAACCGAATGCCCGGTCTCCCTACCCGTCGGGGAGGGATTAAAGGAAGGGGCTTTGTTTTTTATTATGGCAGAATTAGTAGCAACACCCAGGTTAATGGCAGCAGCCAAAGAGTTCAACATTGGAAAGGATACCCTTGTGGATTTTTTGGTGGGAAAAGGTTTTAGCAAAGATGATCTGAAGCCAACCTCTAAGCTCACGGATGACATGTACAGAGCTTTGCAGGCGGAGTTTCAAAGTGATAAAGTAGCTAAACTAAAAAGCGTTCAGATTGATTTGCCAAAGGGCGCAGTTCAGGAGACAAGAAAAAAGAAGGATGAAGAAGAAATAACATTCAGAAAAGAAGATAAACCTGCCCGACATGAAGGTGCCAAAATAATTAAGAAGGATGAACCTGCGCCTGTTATAGAAATTGCAGAACCTCAGCCAGAACCCGTACAGGAACCCCAGCCAGCACCGCCACCGGTTACAGAAGAAGAAAAACCGGAAATAATAAAATTGGAAGTTCCGGAAATAGAAGGCCCAAAAGTTTTGGATAAGATTGATTTATCTGCAATTGATTCATCCACCCGTCCAAAAAAAGGCACCCGCTCTACTGCTGGAACTAAAAAAGAAAAGGCTGGAAAACCACAGCCTGAAATTACAGATACTCCACAGCATGAAGCAACTGTACCGTTAGAGGGCCCGGATGCTGAGATAGCAGATGGGCAACCTGCAGATGAAAGTGAATTGGTGATTGAAAACATCAAAACAGAAAAAATAGAAAGTCCGAGGATCCTCGGAAAAATTGATTTGCCCATTGATAGTGAAACACGTCCTAAAACCGACGAAAAGCGCAAACGGAAGCGAATACCCATAGAAAAGAAAGAAGTCAGAAGAGAAGGATTTCAAAGCGCACCGGGAAGGGCAGCGAATCCTTTTAGCAGGTCAGATAATAAAGGAAGAGGTGGTATACAGCAAGGTGTGGGTGGCAATAGAGGCGGCACCGGGGGAGCCCGTCTTGGCGTGCAAAAAGCAGGGGATAAAAGAAAAGACGATAAGTTGATTGATGAAAAAGAAATTCAGGAAAAAATAAGAGAAACACAGGCTAAGCTTGCAGGAACGTTAGGTCGGGGCAAAGGCGTAAAAGCTAAGTATCGCAAGGCTAAACGTGATGAAATGGCCGATTCGCAAGAAGGCCTGGAAGAAAATAAATTACAGGTTACTGAATTTATTAGCGTGAGCGAATTAGCTAACATGATGGATGTAAGTTTTGCCGACGTTATCAGTAAATGTATGAGCCTTGGCATTATGGTATCCATCAACCAACGGTTAGATGCTGAGGTGATTGAATTGGTAGCAAGCGAGTTTGGCTATACAGTTGAGTTTATTGACATGGAGAAGCAAATGGAAATGGAAGAGGAAGAGGAAGATGATGATAATGAAGACGAACTGCAGCCACGATCGCCAATTGTTACCATTATGGGTCACGTTGACCATGGTAAAACTTCTTTACTGGACTACATTAGAAACACCACCGTTGTAGCAGGTGAAGCAGGCGGTATTACACAACATATTGGAGCTTACCAGGTAAATCTTCCCAATGGAAAAGACATTACGTTTTTAGATACCCCTGGTCACGAAGCATTTACAGCAATGCGTGCCCGTGGTGCAAAGGTTACTGATACTGCTGTAATTGTTATTGCTGCAGATGATGCTATCATGCCACAAACACGTGAAGCTATCAGCCATGCTCAGGCAGCAGCGGTACCTATGATCTTTGCTATTAATAAAATTGATAAAGACGGAGCCAACCCACAAAAAATATATGAGCAGTTAGCCAGTATGAATTTGCTGGTAGAAGAATGGGGAGGAAAATTTCAAAGCCAGGAAATATCCGCAAAACAAGGTTTGAACATTGAGCTGTTGCTGGAAAAAATATTGCTGGAAGCAGAGTTGCTGGAGTTAAAAGCAAACCCTGAACGCGAAGCGAACGGGACAATCATAGAAGCTACATTAGATAAAGGTCGGGGCTATGTTGCAACTGTACTTGTACAAAACGGAACCTTACATGTGGGTGACCTTGTTGTGAGCGGCCAATACTACGGCCGTATAAAAGCAATGGTGAATGAGCGAAACAAAAAAATTGAAAAGGCGCCGCCATCTACACCTGTATTAATCCTTGGTTTGAATGGAGCGCCGCAGGCGGGTGAAACTTTCCGTGTTTATGAAGATGAAGCTGAAGCAAAAGAAATTGCTAACCGGCGTGCACAAATCTTACGGGAACAAGGCATCAGAGCTAAAAAACATATTACCTTGGATGAAATTGGACGTCGTTTAGCGCTGGGTAATTTCAAAGAATTGAAAGTTATTATCAAAGGTGATGTGGATGGTTCTGTGGAAGCTTTGAGTGATTCCCTTCAAAAATTATCTACACAGGAAATATTAGTAAGCGTAATACACAAAGGTGTAGGTCAAATAAACGAAAGCGACGTTGTGCTCGCAGAAGCATCCGATGCCGTTATCATTGGTTTCAATGTTCGCCCATCGTTACAGGCAAACAGGCTGGCAGATCAGGCAGGTATTGAAATAAAAATGTACTCCATTATTTATAATGCTATTGAGGAAATTAAGAGTGCCATGGAGGGCATGTTAGAACCTAAGGTGCAGGAAAAAATTGTGGCAAATGTGGAAGTACGTGAAGTGTTTAAATTTGATAAAGCAGTAGTTGCAGGATGTTATGTTTTGGAGGGGAAAATTAAAAAAGAACATAAAGTTCGCCTGATAAGAGATGGTATTGTAGTGTACCCCACAGCAGAAGGAGCCAGTGCTGAACTCGGATCCCTTAAACGTTTTAAAGATGATGTAAAAGAAGTACAGTCCGGAATAGAATGCGGGTTAACCATTAAGAATTACAGTGATTTAAAAGTTGGTGATATAGTAGAGGCTTACGAAGAAGAAGAAGTGAAACGTACGTTGTAAGTTGGATGACAGTTGACGGTTAACCGTGGACAGTTGACGGTCGACATCTTTCACTACAAACTTTTGTTAATACCCCTTTCCCCTTAACAGAAGCCTGCTTTACCGCATATTTTTGTTACTTATGAAACGTGTTTTAAGTGTATTCTTGTTGTTTTTTACATACTCCATTGGTAACGCGCAGCCAAAGAAAATTGTTGCAGATAGAATTGTAGCCATAGTTGGTGATCGCATCATTCTTCAATCCGATATAAAAAATGCACTTGCCGATGCAGGCCGGCAGGGTGGTACTTTGCCTGAAAATGCAGAATGTTTATTGATGGAACAGGCATTAACATCTAAATTATTAATGCTGCAGGCAGAGAAAGATTCGCTGGTGGTGACAGAAGAAGAAATTGAAGCAGAATTAGAGCAACGCATACGCTATTTTATCAGCGCTTATGGCACTCAGGAAGCTTTGGAAAACGTTGCCGGCAAAACCATTTACCAGATTAAAGACGATGCAAGAGAGTCGGTAAAAGAAAATAAGCTGGCGCAGTCAATGCAGCGCAAAATAGTAGATAATGTACGCATCACCCCAACGGAAGTAAAAGCATTTTTTGATAAAATTCCGCAGGATAGCCTTCCATTTTTTGAAACAGAACTGGAAATAGGCCAGATTGTACTTTACCCCAAAGCACCGCGGGATCTGGAAAAATATGTTATAGATGAGTTGAATAACTATAAAAGGCAGGTGGAAACAAATGCATCCACATTTGACCAACTGGCAAAAAGATATTCAGAAGAACCAAATGCCAAAGAAAGCGGTGGTCTGCTCCCCGAACTTAACCGCAATGAGAAGAACTGGGACCCTATTTTTATGGCTGCTGCTTTTCGTTTAAAAGATGGTGAAATTTCGCAGGTTATAAAAACAAAGTTTGGCTATCACATTATTCAAATGGTGCAACGTAACGGCGATAATGCTATTGTACGACATATAATACGTGTGCCGCCGGTAACAGAAACTGAAATTTCCCAGTCTGTTTCTAAACTGGACTCTATCCGTGCAAAATTGATTGCCGGCACATTAAATTTTGCTACTGCAGCAGGTAAATACACGGAAGATGAAACTGCTAAATTCACAGGTCCCTACATTACAACCCGCGATGGCTCAACTTCGGTTACCATTGACCAGTTAGATAAAGATGTTGTAGCTGTTCTGGATAAAATCAAGGTTGGCGAATACTCACATCCAATTACTTTTTCAGATGAAAGAGGGAAGAAAGGTGTTCGTATCTTATACCTGAAATCCAAAACAGAACCGCACCGCATGAATCTACGTGATGATTATAATAGAATTTCGGAAGCAGCATTGGAAGAAAAGAAGATGCTTGCATTAACTAAGTGGCTTACAAACCGAATCCCTACGTATTATGTTATGGTTGATCCTTCTACAAATTGCTCAACATACCTTAAAAGATGGTTAAGCAATGAAAATGGAATGGTTTCCAAATAAGCCCTACAACTATTAATACTATTACTTTCCCGTCAACACAACTTTGGGGCTACCTTTGCTGCTTCTTTTCTCCTTGCAGATGAGCGATGAAATCAAACACGAATGTGGCCTTGCTTTTTTAAGGCTGCGTAAGCCTTTTTCTCACTACCAGCAAAAATATGGCTCTGTCCTTTGGGGTTTAAATAAGCTTTATTTATTAATGGAAAAACAACACAATCGCGGGCAGGATGGCGCCGGCGTAGCTGCAGTAAAATTAAATGTAGAACCAGGTTACCCCTTCCTTTCCCGCATACGGAGTAATAAAACCGGAGCTATATCAGACATCTTTCGCCAGATAGGAGAAGAATTTAACGAACTGCAGAAGTTTAATCCGGAAATAAGTCAGTATGCCGGGTTAATGAAAGGGCATCACTCTTTTTTAGGCGAAGTGTTGTTAGGTCATCTTCGCTATGGTACGCAGGGCCGAAATGATGTTGAATTTTGCCATCCGTTTATTAAAAGGCACACTATCCCTGCAAGAAATCTTGTTCTTGCGGGAAATTTCAACCTGGTAAATACAGAAGAATTATTTGGATTAATAAACATTGACCCGGCAGATTTTCAGCGCCACAGCGATCTTGCTGCCATGATGGAAGTTGTATATCATTTTCTGGTAAAAGCAGATGAAACATCACAACAACATCTGGATATAGTTTCTGTTTTAAAGAAATCAATAGCCTTGTTTGACGGCGGTTTTCATGTGGGAGGCATAACTGGTGATGGAACCGGATTTGTTTTTCGCGATGCACATGGCATTCGCCCATCTTACTATTATATAAATGATGAAATAGCTGTAGCGGCTTCCGAAAGAGCTGCTATTCGTACAGCTTTTAATTTAGGAGAAAATGAAGTACAGGAATTAATGCCGGGTAATGCATTAATTGCTTATGCAAATGAAGAAGTAATAGTTGAAGAAATTGTAAAACCTAAAGAACGGCTTGCATGCAGTTTTGAAAGGATCTATTTTTCCCGCGGCAGCGATGAAAAAATTTACCAGGAGCGGATTGCCCTCGGGCATCATCTTAGCAGGCAGGTTTTAAATGCAATTAATTATGATTTGAAAAATACCATATTCTCATTCATCCCTAATACAGCAGAAGTTGCTTTTTATGGGTTGTTGAAAGGAATGGAAGGTTATCTGAATCAAATCAAAGTAGAACGCATCCTTTCCTGGGGTAATTCCGTGGATGAAGAGAAACTAACGGAAATGGTCAATCGGAAAATCCGTATGGAGAAGATAGCCATTAAGGATGTGAAAATGCGAACATTTATTACAGAAGATGCCAGCCGCAGCGAGATGGTGCAACACGTGTATGATATAACTTATGGTACGGTAAGAAAAGGTGTGGACACTTTGGTTGTTATTGATGATTCTATAGTACGAGGAACTACTCTTAAGCAAAGCATCATCCGCATGCTTTCCAGGCTGGAACCGAAACGTATTATTGTTTTGTCTTCATCACCTCAGATACGTTATCCTGATTGTTATGGCATTGATATGAGTAAGCTTGGTGATTTTGTTGCCTTTAATGCTGTAGTGGAGCTTTTAAAGGAAACAGGAAAGGAACATTGTCTTAAAGAGCTTTTTGATCAGTGCAGGGAAATGCACCGCAACAATCAATTGCATACAAAAAATATGGTAAAAGAAGTTTATCAGTTTTTTACCACGGAACAGATAACACAAAAGATTGCGCAACTCATTACTCCGGAAGATATTTCTGTTCCTGTTGATGTCATCTTCCAGACCATTGAAGCCTTACATGAAGCATGCCCCAATAATTTAGGCGATTGGTATTTCACCGGCAATTATCCCACACCCGGAGGTAACAGGGTAGTGAATAAAGCTTTCATGAATTATTTTGAAGGGAAAAATACAAGAGGATATTAATTGCGATTGCCAAACTCTTTTCCGAAATTTATTGCATGAAAACATTAATTGTAATTCGCCATGCAAAAAGCAGTTGGGATGTGCCGGACCAGGAAGACAGGGAACGCCCATTAAATGAACGTGGTAAACAAAATGGCCCGGAGATGGCTAAGCGGTTAAAAAAGAAAGGAGTTAAGCCGGACCTGCTGGTGTCAAGTCCTGCTGTGCGGGCACTAAGAACAGCAAGGTATTTTGCAAAAGAATTTAAGTTCGGTAAAAAAAATATTGTGCTGGAAGAAAAACTTTATGCAGCAGGTGTAGATGCTTTTCATGAAGTTGTTGCCGCCCTGCGGGATAAGTATAATGCAGTTGCCCTGTTCTCGCACAATCCAGGCATAACAGAATATGTAAATACATTAAGCGAAGTGCATGTAGATAACATGCCAACCTGTGCTGTTTTTGCTGTAACAGCAGATACAAACCAATGGGCATCTTTTAAAGAAGCTCTAAAAAGTTTTTTGTTCTTTGATTATCCTAAAAACCCATTAGAATAATATACTTCTGTATAATCTAAGTTACAATCGCAGAAACATCATCCTTCGGCTTTATATTCACCAGGTACACTCCTGCAAAAATTAACAGAGCAGCTATCGCCTTGTATAGTGTCAATGTTTCATTAATAACAATGGTGGCAATGATTACCGCAAAAACAGGTTGGGTATAAATGTAGGCGCCTGTTTTACCTGCCCCCAAATGTTGAATGCCAAATGCATTAAAATAATAAGCGAGAAAAGTGCCTGTAAAAACTACAGATGCTAAGGCTAACATATGCTGCCAGCCAAATGCACTCCAACTAATAGCGGCAAATTCATGCAACCCAAAAGGGAGAATCATAATTAAACCTAAAGTAAAAACCCATCGCACTACATGAAGGGGGCTGTACTCTTTCATTAATGGCTTTACCAATATGAAGTATATAGTATAAGAGATTGCATTGATCAAAATAAGAATATCCCCCAGCAAATAATTCTCTGCATGTGCAGTGTTTTCCTTATTCAGCACTAACAAAACTGATCCCCCGATACCTAATACAAGTCCTATGATCTTAAAAATAGTTAAAGGCTCCTTTAGCACCCACAGCGCAAAAATGGAAATTAAAAGTGGCGTGGTAAGCATAAGAAGAGAAGCATGGATGGTGGATGTAAGCGTAAGCCCTTTGATAAATAATGTTTGATTAATAGCTACCCCTGTTAATGCGCACAAAAGAAACCGCACTATGTGTTCTTTTCGTATTCCACCAGCAGTTTTACCAAATAACCATACTATCCAAAAGAGCACAAGGCTAATGGCAACCCGTAAAATGTTTAATGCAAAAGGCTTTACCAGTGCAGGAGAAATAAGCTTTACAAAACTATAGTTAGCTGCAAAAAAAAGATTGGTGCTTAAAACTGCAAGGTGTGCTTTAGTAGTGCTTTTCACAACAAGCGGCAAAGATAAATCACTGATGCATGATTTAAATGATTACTGATTAAGCTATGATGAACTGGTTAATGATTATCCTTTATTTAAACACGTTTCTGACTTTTCAACACCAATTCATTTATTGTGTCTTTTAAAGCAGAGTTTTTGAAGCCCTCAAATTGATAATGGAAAGATCCGGCTAATTCAATAGCTTTTTGCAGTTTGAATTTTGACTGCGTAACGCAAAAGGCAAATTGCTGTTTCATTAAATGTTTTGCCAGGTACTCTTGTTCTGCCTGGCCGGGAGTAGGTATTAATATGCTTTTCTTTTGCATGGTCATTACATCCATTACGGTGCTGTAGCCACAGCGGCTTATTATAAAGGATGCCTGCTCCATTGCCTGCTGCAGTGCATTTGTAGATAAATGGTTATAGATGGTAACATGACGCGGAACAGGAGGGGATTCTTTGTTACCGGGCAAACCCCGGATAAACAATACCGGCTGTTGGTTATGAACAAGTTCGGCTAAAATCTTTTTCTCCAGTATAGTCCGCTGTGGTTCGGGGCCGGAGAGCAATACAAGTATATAATGAGCCTGAAGGATTAATTGCCGGTATTTAAATCTTGACAAAAGCCCAACATATTGAACAGGTATTTTTGGCATCACTGATGGATGTGCAAGTTCTCCGGCCAACGTAATTTCTAAATCTACGTCAGGTATCCAGCATTCGTTAAATTGATGGATGTATTTATAATTTATCTTTTGTAAAAGGGCATCGGCTGTTTTGCCTAAAGATGTTTTTATTAAAAGCTGATGGGTAATAAAAACACAATAGATCGTCGCGTTATATAATCCGTGCCGGTTGTCTGAAATAACAGCATGGATTTTATATTTTTTGATCACCTCCTTCAGCCAACTATTTTCATAGGCTATAGTTTTTAAGATCTTTGGTGTTTGCAGAAAAATGCGGCTTAGTAACATCCACTTATTCTTACCATAATTTATTCTGTACCCTTTTAAAGGCAAGAAAGTAAGCTGTGGAAATTCAGTTCTTAATAAAGTTTCTGTTCTCCTTTCTCCTGCAAGTAAAACCTCGCATCCTGAGGCTAATAATTGTTTTATAACAGGTATGCAGCGGGTAGCGTGGCCAAGTCCCCAATCAAGCGGTGCAACTAAAATTTTAATTTTTGGTGGCTGAACCCCTCCACTCATGTTAAATTGTTAACTTTTTGTGCAGACATAATACTAAATCTTTCGTAAAATAGTTATTTTACAAAAGGAAACACCAGTGAACCAAAAACGCAATTATTTAGCAATATTTCTCACTGCAATTATTTTCTTTACTGGTTGCCAAAAGAATTATTATTCCGGCGGTGGCGTTAAAGCAAAGGACTGTGGGTGTCCAGCTAAAAAAGGTATGGTTGGATATTAAACAGGATATGAAAAACTATAACCGTGATCTTTTGATTATGCTTAAAGCAACTTCGATTTCAGAAGAAGCTTTAGAAAAACAAATGAAATGTTTGCATAAGGTGTTGTTGCAGGTAGAGAATAATGATGCGTTTTGCAATGCACATCAGTTGGTTACCCGTATAAGAATTACTTCCAAAAAGAAAGACATCTTAAAGGCAATCACTCCTCTTCAGCTTAAACCTTTTTTCTTTCTTGTAAACAAAAACTAATCAGGTTAATTTAACTAAAGTATCCCGAAGCTTTCGAAGCATTTCCCCTATTTCTTCTTTTTTGCAGGTGCCTACACTAAGACGGTACCATGGTGAGTCTGCCGAAGCTCCAAAAGCATAAAATGGTACTACAGCCAGTTTTGCATATTGCAAAAGATACTCTGTAACAGCAGCCTGGCTTACCAACGTAGTGCCATCGGGGAGCGTTTTACCTATCAAATCAATTTTTATAGTAAGGTAAATTGCAGCTTCCGGTGTCACTGCATCAACAGGCAACCCTTCATTTTTTAAAGCAAGGAACCCATTATAAATTTTGGAAAGCCTTTGCTCTAATTCTGATTTGAAGTGCGCCAGGTATTTATTAATTGCATCTGATTGCCCCAAAAATTTAGCGACGGCCTTTTGTTCGGCCATTGGTGCCCATGCGCCTACATGCGTTAAAATAGCCTTCATTTTATTTAATACTTCAGCAGGGCCCATGCTCCATCCCACACGTACACCTGTGGCTGCAAAAATTTTACTGATAGCATCTATATATACAGTGTATTTGCGCATTCCTCCATTTATCGAAACAGGGTCGTAATGTTCTATATCACCATAAGTAAGCTGGCCATACATCTGGTCGTACATTACATAGATCTTTTTGTCATTAACTCCCCTTCTGTTATTTTCATCAATTATCATATCGCAAATAGCTCTTAAATCATCTCTGCGGAATGTAGTGCCGGTTGGATTCTGTGGAGAGCATAAGGAAACAAAAGATGCTTCACGGATGTGTGGTTGCAGGTCTTCTGCCGTTAGCATAAAATTACTACAGGCCTTTGCCTCAATAACTACATGTTTTGCATGTACAAAATGAGCATAATGATTATTGTTCCATGAGGGTACTGCATAAACTATTTTATCCCCTGTATCACAGACAGCACGGTAAAGAGCATAGATCAATGGCCGACCACCCGATGCAACTAATATTTCATTCGGCCCATAATCTAACCCATTAAATTTTTTTGCAAATGTGCTTATTGCTTCCCGCAGATCGAGGTTTCCTTCACTTGCCGGATAGTTAGTGAAGTGACGGCGGTATGCATCAATAATCCCATTTTCCAGTTCTTTAGGTATGGGAAAAATGTTTGGATCGAAATCTCCAACAGTAAAATTGTAAATCCGTTCTCCTCTCCGAATAAGGTCGCGTATTTCTCCACCTAGTTTTACAATTTCAGAACCGATTAATGTTTCAGAAAGTTGCGAGAGCTTCATCGGAATATGTTGATGTTAACAAATGTAGGGGATTGTAGCAGATGCCCGTCAACAACAATATTATTTTTTAAAGACCTGTTAGCTACGGCTTCTTCTTAATCTTGTAAAGCTTCCTTTAAATATTTTAATAAGTATCCAAACAACCAAAGCAATAAGCAATACAGCAACAATTACAGGAATAAAAAAGCTAAGCACGGAACCGGAAACTGCAGCCGCATTTTCTGTAGTTGCCACCACCACATTACCTGTACCAACTGTAGCTTTACTGCTAAATAACCTTAATAAACCTGAACCAAGTTGAATTGTTCCTGCCGCAGCGCCGCCTGATAAAAGTCCGATGCCCCATTGTAATAATGGTTGATCTGGGGGAATGGGTAATATAGATGAAGCCAATACTGTTCCCGCACCAATAGAAAGTGGTGTAGCAATAGTATCTAATGCATTGTCAATAAAAGGAACATAGTATGCAGCAACTTCAGCAGTTGCTGCTGTGCCAAAGCAAATAATAGCCGGCCATCCGGAAAGCCATTGCATGTTTTCCGGTAATGTAATAAAATTGAAATGCCCCGCCAAAGCTTCTGCAAGCATAGGAATAAATA
>JBHENB010000009.1:0-59437 GCA_046262255.1 Chitinophagaceae bacterium | reverse complement strand
CAAACTGTATGCCTCGCTATTCGATAACTCTTCCATCGCAGGCATTTTAAAATATACAGCAGGTGAAAATGAGCCAGAAGGCACAGTGAAACATGCGCAGTTCACTCTCAATGGACAAGTGTTTATGGCTATGGATAGTGAGCCGCATGCTTTTGTATTTAATGAAGCCATCTCATTTTTTGTAAGCTGCGAAACCCAGGAGGAAATAGATTACTTCTGGAACAAACTCACCGCCGATGGTGGGCAGGAATCGCAATGCGGCTGGCTGAAAGATAAATTTGGCGTGTCATGGCAAATTGTGCCTCTCATTCTTATGCAATTAATGGAAGATAAAGACAAGGCAAAAGCAGGGAGAGTAATGCAGGCCATGATGAAAATGAAAAAAATAGAGATAGAAAAACTGAAAGAAGCGGCGGAGTAAATGCTGCATAAGGATCAGAACGCAGAAGAGTGCCCTTCCACAACTTTTCGTCAAGCTCAAAGTGACAAGGCGCTGTCAGGCTGAGCCTGCCTGCCGGCAGGCCGGCCTGCCGAAGCCTCAGGATAAACTTGCAACGGAAGCTTAAAGGAGCAATGCAGTTTGGCTGAAAAAAATTTTTTAAATTAAAATAAACCAATGGCAACAAAAATTTTCGTGAACCTGCCGGTAAAAGATCTCAACAAATCAAAAGATTTTTTTACCAAACTTGGCTTCACCATCAACCCGCAGTTTACTGATGAAAAAGCTGCATGCATCGTTATTGACGAAGACATCTATACAATGATCTTAAGAGAGGAATTTTTCAAAACATTTATTCCCGGAAAAGAAATTTCTGATGCTGCTAAAACAACAGAAGTTTTAGTGGCCCTATCTGCCGACAGTAAAGAAAGTGTAGATGAAATGGCTGATAAGGCATTGGCGGCAGGTGCTTCTAAATTAAGAGAGCCGGAAGATCATGGATTTATGTACAGTAGAAGCTTTAATGATCCCGATGGACATATATGGGAAGTGATCTGGATGGACCCGGCTGCAGTAAATAAAGGTTAAAAAATAGAAGGCATTCTTTGATTCTTGTAAACATGACCGCTGAAGTTACACTTAGGATAGTTTTAGAAAAACCAACCGCTGGAGTTGATTACGGCTTACAGGAAGGCAAAGGCAGTAATTTTAAAACCATTCAGACAAAAAAAGCGAATGCGGAAAATCTTGTTTTTGAATTTAACGTAAGAGTAAAACTTTCTAATGGTATAAAACCTGCATTTCTTGGACCATTTGTACATGGCACAGCGAATGACAGGTTTATATATATTGATATCGGAACATTTGCCGGACAAAAAGATTCTGTTTGGAATCGCCGTTTAAAAATTCCTTTAAATGACATCACAATTGAGATGATAAAGAAGGCGCTGTCAAACCCTCAACTACTAATTGAAACTTCAGTTCCAGGTTTTGGCAAAGGAGGTGGTCCTAATTGCGGTACAGTAAAGCCTTTCAGCGGATGGAAATTGCTTCAACCAACAGCGGTTAAAAACAGAAAACAAGTTTAGTGAATGTGAATCTGCAGATTGCTAAAATGGTACAATAAACTTTAATGCAACCAATGATTATCTAACAGTAAAAACAAAAAATTATGGCAGCAATAAATCCTTATTTAAACTTCAACGGTAACACCGAAGAAGCATTTGTTTTTATAAATCAGTATTTGGTGGTGAACACCAGGCAGTGATGCGATGGTAAGATTTACCTTCTGAACACAAGATGCCAGAAATCGAAGGTGAAAAGATCATACACATTTCTTTGCCGATTGGTGAAGGAACTTTGCTAATGGGTAACGATGTTCCGGCAACACACGGCAAAGCAATCATCGGAACTAATTTTTACATTACTATCAGCACCAAAAGCAAAGAAGAAGCGGACAGGTTATTCAACGGTCTTGCAGCAGGAGGACAGGTGATCATGCCTCTGGAAAAAGCCTTTTGGGGCGACTACTTCGGAGTGCTGAAAGATAAGTTTGACATTCAGTGGATGATGACTTACGATGACAACCAACAGCAGTAAAAAGCGTAACTTTACTACCACTCTGCTGTTACATTATTTTTCTTCCAGAGGAGATCTAACTTGAATGCGGCACAACATTTTCATTATAGCAGATAAAGTGATTTATGAAAAAAGACAACAGAAATAAGGCCGGATCAAATGCCACTGGAAACGCCTCATCCAAACCAATGGACAGCAAAAAAGAAGTAGAAACATCCAATGATGAAAAAATAGGCCAGGATTTTCCCGGATATCTGCACTACCCTGCAAAGGAAGATATCATGGACAAGCGGACAGATGTTCACCGTGTTGATATGGATGTGGAAAATCTTCCCAACGCAAAAAACTTAATTGGTGTTAGCCAGCGTTTTGACAGCAATAACACCATAGTAAAAGGCAAAGAGGCCAAAACATCAGAATTGGACCTTGGAGGTGAGTTTCCTGATATTGGCCCCAGAACAGAAATACCAAAGCAAGGACTTGAGTCCTTAGATTCTACAAATGCTGAAATTGGTATACCGCAAAATGCAGATAATGAGGACCTGAATACAGATTTGCCTGGCACCCACCTGGATGATGAAAAGCATGATTCTGAAACTGACACAGATGCAGATGTTACTCCGGAAGAACGTATGACGCTTGAAAAGATGAGCATGCCAACCGGCGATGAAGATAATTTAAGGAGAGCGGCATTGGACAACACTGATTTCGATGGGGATGAGCTGAATGAAGAAGGCTTTGGAGAAGTATTAAGCAGTATAGATCTGGATATTCCTGAAGAAACCGATGAAACCGCGACTACAGCAATGGATCAGGGAGATGAGGAAAATAAATATTACAGCCTTGGTGGTGACCGCCAGGACAAAAACGAAGAGGACCCTTATTCCGGACCAAACCGAGGGGAATGAAAATAATTTTTTTTGCAGCTTTTATAGCATCTGTTGAATTGTTAATTAGTTGTGACCCGGCACGACGTATTGATATGATAAACCGCAGCAACGAAGATGTTTCTATTATTTGGACATTAAAGGAAGATAGCGCAAAGTTTAGCCCTCTTTTTATTAGTAATTCTACAGAAGTAACTTTCCCCCTTAAAACAAAATCACCGCATCATGCAGCAAAGATGTCCTTTGGTATTGGCACCTGGACGCTTAGCGAAGTAAATGATCTGGTGGACGATCTGGAGTCGTTAGAAATTCAATCTGGTAATAACAACCTTAAACTAACAAAAGCAGAAGAAATAAAAAATTACCTTTTGCAGAACAGGAGAGGATTGGGGAATAGCCGGATTCGTATGCTATTAAAATGATGTTGGTTACATTAATAACCTATAAACAATTTACTTTATAAATTTACAGTTATTCGTATACAAACCCGGAATAAAAAATGTTTCTGTGGAAACAACAGTTCAAACCAGGCAGTCGTTAAATAATTTATCTTATTTACCATCATTTGCAGAGTACTTGCTTGCACACCGGCTCCGCGATTTAGTAGAGGAGCAGCTAAGAATATCCACAGAATTAAATCTGCCACTGCTACAGGCGTTTAAAGGTTTTTCTAATGAACAGCTGATCGAATTTTCAATGGAAAGCAGCTCTGAGTTACTGCGTTATTTAGCTAATAACAAGGCCAGGGACCAGATACAACACTCACTCAAAAGATGGGTAACCAATCAACTACCTAACATTGATAAGTATGAAGTGCAGGCAGAAGATATAACTCTTATCAGCTACATGCGAAAAGTTTCTTTTTTGCATTTTATTCCAGACTACTGCAGAGATGTAAATGAGATGATGGAGCTGATCAAAGAGGTTGACCTGTACTTAATGGAATATGAAAGTGCTTCAACAAATACCTACTTCCATCTCTTACAGCAACGAATTAATGAGCATGAAGCCAGGTATAAGCAAGCCGAAGCTTTAACACACATAGGCAATTACATTTTTGACCTGGCAAGCCCTAAAGTCGAATGGTCTGATGAATTGTACCGGATATACGGACTTGATCCAAAAAAGGATAAAATAACTGTAAATGGAGTAACCAGCTTTTTGCATCCTGATGAAATCGGTTGGATAAGCGAACAAACCAAAAAAGCAATTGAAACACTTAAGCCATTTGATTACAAGTATAGAATTATCTTAAAAGATGGTACCAGAAAGATTTTGCATGCACGGGGCGAAGTAATTGTTAATGAAGAAAATATTCCAATAAAAATTATTGGTACTGCACAGGATGTAACTGAACGCGAGCACATAGAAGAAGAGCTTAGAGAAAACCAGGTTTTTATTAAAAAAATTGCGGATGCTACTCCTTCCATTATAGCCTCCTATAATGTAAACACAGGTAAGTATGTTTTTATTAGCCAGGGGTTAAAAAAACTGTTGGGGTATGATGCAGAGCAGGTAATGCAACAGGGTGCAGAGTTTATTGCTGAACTAATTCATCCGGATGATTTTGGAGCTATAATGGAAAAAAACGGAAAAGCTCTTGACGAAGCAAATTTTACGGGTAATAATGACCTTGTTACTGAGTTTATATACAGGATGCGACATAAAAATGGTGAGTACAGGTGGTTTCATACATACGGTGCCATCTTTGACAGGGATGAGCAGGGCAAAGTAGAACACGTATTGAATATAACACTGGATATAACTGGGCAAACTAAAGCAAACGAAAAAATAAAAGAGCAGGAGTATTTTATTAAACACATTGCCGATGCCTCTCCCACTATTCTTTATTTATTTGATGTTGCTGCAAACAGCATCGTTTATATAAACCAGGAAATTTATTTTGTTCTAGGATATACTACAGAAGAAATATTAGCAAGCGGTGACGATGTAACCAATCTTCTTTATCATCCTGATGATTATAATTTGCTACCGGAAAGAAAAGAAAGTACAAAAAGGTTCCAGCTCAGAGGCTCCATGGTGCAGTACGAATGCAGAATGAAAAGTAAAGATGGAGAATGGAAGTGGATGCTTATTCGGGAAATAATTTTTAAAACAGACGATGACGGGAATGTTTCCCAGATATTAGGTGCAGCACTGGATATTAGTAAAAGAAAGGAAATGGAAAGATCACTGCTTCAGAATAGCTTTCAGCTAGAGCAGTCAAATACAAGTTTGGAAGAATTTGCTTACATAGCAAGCCATGACATGAAAGAACCATTACGAAAAATTTCCACTTTCGGCGACAGGCTTATTAATTCTGAATTAGATAAACTGTCAGATAATGGGAAAGCCTATTTGAAAAAAATAGTAGAGGCATCGCACAGGTTGCAGGCGATGATTAATGATCTGCTGTCCATCTCCCTGATTTCAGGTGATAAAACTTTTCAGCGATATAGCCTGGCATCCATTTTAGATGATGCTCTGCAGGCACTGGAACATAAAATCGAACAAAAGAATGCAATCATTAACTCAGATTTATTGCCGGAGGCGCACATTGTTCCGTCGCAGTTCCGCCAGCTTTTTCAAAACATAATTAGTAATTCATTGAAATTTTCCAGAGAAGATGTACAACTGGTAATTACCATCAAACATAGTATTATCAATGGTGATGAGGTGTTACTGTATCGCTCCGGGGGAAACAATCAGTATCATAAGTTAGAGTTTATAGATAATGGCATTGGATTCGAAGATGAATTTGCTGGAAGGATTTTTACCATTTTTCAACGCTTACATAGCAGAAGCGAGTACGAAGGCACAGGCATTGGATTAGCCATCTGCAAAAAAATAGTAGAGCATCATGGTGGTATCATCACTGCCAGAGGAATACCAGATAAAGGAGCAACCTTTACAATTATTCTTCCCGAATAATGAAAAGTTTAAAATGGTATATCGGGTGTTCCGGCTTTGCTTATAAAGAATGGAAAGATTTTTTTTACCCGTCAGGCATTCCGCAATCAAGATGGTTTCAACATTACTGCGAACACTTTAATACACTTGAGATCAACAGCACATTTTATAGGTTTCCAAAAGCGCAATCCTTAAGAACATGGTACAATAAAAGCCCTGATGATTTCCTATTTTCAGTAAAGGTTCCAAAATTCATTACGCATTACCGGCATCTTACCGGTGAATCTGCAAGAATGCTTGGAGAATTTTACGAACTGCTTAATGAAGGGCTTTCAGAGAAATTAGGATGTGTTCTGTTCCAAATGCCATCCAAGTTTCACTATAATGAAGAGAACCTGGAAAGGGTAACTTCTCTTTTGAATAATAATTATTTAAATACAATTGAATTTCGCCACGAAAGCTGGTGGAACACCAATACATACACTGAACTTAAAAAAAACAATATTATTTTTTGCGGACATAGTTATCCCGGCCTTCCGGATAATGCCATTGCTACAACTACAACCATTTATTATCGTTTTCACGGAGTACCTGTACTCTATAAGTCTGAATACAATAAACGTTTTTTAAAAAAAATTTTTTATCAGATCAGCAATCATACAGGTAGTTCTACGTACTTATATTTCAATAATACGTGGGGCACTTCTGCCATCACTAATGCAAAGTATATTCAAAAGGTTGTTGAGAAGCATCTGAAAACAAATAAATAATGATACAACAAACACCATGGCTGCAGAGAATGTTTCGTTTTGATTTTCCTGTCGGCTTGTTCCCCATAATCTTTAGCCGGTTAGAAGGTTCTGTTTTTCGCTTATATAACTTACTGCAGGCAGCAGATGAAGAAAATTCTTCTAAAAGCACAAAGAGCTGGTCAATAAAGCAACACGTAGGGCATTTGTATGATCTGGAAGAACTGTGGTGGAAAAGGTTGAACGATTTTCAACAGATCAAAGAAATGCTCACAGCAGCGGATATGACCAATGCCAAAACTGACGCTGCAGATCACAACAATAAAAAAATAAGTGAACTATTGCAACTGTTTACAGCAGAGAGGAATAAAATGTTAGAAACAGTATATGACTTTAATGAAGATATGCTTAATCGCACCTCTCTGCATCCACGGTTAAATATACCTTTTAGGTTAGTTGATTCTTTATTTTTTGTAGCCGAGCATGATGATCATCATATTGCGCATGTCACCACCTTATTGCATCCTCGGGTTAAGTAATACTTCACCCACCTTGACGTGCATTATCAAGAAAAATTCTTTGTACTTCTTTTTTATTATTGATGGATTTATAAAATTCATCAAGATAGCTTATCATATCTTTTTTATGCCCTGCCTGTAATTGCTGACAATTGTTTATCAAACTATATATTTTATCCTTCCGTTTATTATACACATCAAAAATTTTTTGTAACTCCTCCGTTGTTCTTGGAAATCCGCGGTATAGGCGTTCCCTTACGCTTTGTATAGGAAGGTTGGGTGGTGGGTTTGCATAATCTGCATTTACCAGTCCCCCAAAATCAAAATCGTAAGGTACGGGGTATGGATTTGCAATGGAATCGTTTCTCGGCTGAATTACTTTAATGTTATGGTTTCCTATAACAGACCAGTCGGTATTGCCAATCATATATTGAAATACATCCACCATTGTCATCTGCTCCCGGTTAGCTACCTGGGCATGCAATTTTATATTGTTTAATTCTTTGCATCCGTTCCGCTTAGCCATGGCATCAACATTCTCCAGCAAAAATGCATATTGCGTAAACGGTCTTGATTGACCTTTTATGTCCTCATAAGTAATCCTCAGCAACCGTACACGGAAGCTAATGTCTGTTAGCAGGTTATAAATTTTGTATACCAGGTACTCCTTTATCAATAACTGCTCATAATCTCCCCTGTTATTGCATGTATTAACAAGTTTTAATTCTTTAAGAAATGAAAGACGTGGAGATTTTGGAGTTCGGAAATTAAGCCGGAGGGAAGGTATCTGGCAATGATTTAGTCTAAAGTGCCCTCTTGTTTGTATTAAAATTTCCTCGCTTACTGTAGTACTGTCAGGAAGCCTGCAACTAAACAGCGCATTCTGATATTTCCCGTCTTGCTTATTCCTGATTAACATTTTAAGGTCTGTTATCATCGTTACAGAAATAGGGTTATCATCATCAAAAATCCGGACACTATCCTTGGCAGAAATATTTTGTGCTGATAAATCAGCTACAAGAAATAAACACCAGAACAGAGCAGGTAAAAATTTTTTCATGTGCACCAGTTCTGCATGTTATTTAAACATTGTGTAACCGAAATAATTGGTATAAAAGGTATATCTTTTATATAATAGTTGGAAGAATTATTCTTCATTGGAGTTAAGATATTTGACAAAGTAACCAATTAAGCAACCCTATTTTACTATCTCTCCTATAACATTCCCCACAGAACCGCTGGGCATTTGTATTTTAAGGAGCGCAGCAAGGGTGGGTGCAACATCGGTCATGTAGGTTTCTCTGTGTGTTTTTCCGGGCTTTATCCCCCATCCGTACCAAAGCAATGGTATATGAGAGTCGTAAGGATTCCATAAACCGTGTGTAGTACCGGTTCCTGAGCCATAAGATTCTATCCACTGAGGTTGTAAAATAATCTGAATATCCCCACTCCTTTTGGGATAATATCCATTTGCAAGCATCTCTTTAACCTTCGAATTCAAAGTTGTTTCTGTAAGCTTATCCACTTCAAAAACTCTTGCTATGTATGGTTGTTTAGAAAAATAATCAATGATATATTTTTTAATTGCCCCTTCATCGATCTTTGCATTATTTATTGCAGAATGATTTAAATGCACCTGGTAATTGTGGCCGGCAACCACAATATTATCAAGACCAAATCTTTGTTTTAGTAAACCATTTAATTCGATGGATGCTGCACTAAGTGGTGCTAATCCGGCGGGGATTTTATTTTCCTTCAAGTATCCTGGGATATGTGCCACGCCATGATCGGCCGATAAAAAAACCAAATATTGTCCTTTGCCCATTTTTGTGTCCAGAAAATTCAGCAGATCCCCTAAATCTTTATCCAATCGTAAAAAATCATCCTCCTGCTCTACCGAATTTGGGCCAAATGTGTGGCCGATATAATCTGGCGTAGAAAAACTTACTGCTAAAAAGTCTGTTATGTTATCGCTTCCCAATCCTTCTGCCGTGATTGCTTCCTTTGCCAGATCACACGTAAAAGAATTACCGTATGGTGTAACGTTTATGGAATTGTAGTTCTTTCCAATAAACTGTTTAAGAGTGTATGGAAAGCTATTTCCGCCAAGGGAATTTCCTTCATAAGTTTTTTTATCATCGCTGCTTTGTTTGTACGTGGTGAGAGGGTATAATGTATTCCAACCCTTTTCATAGTACTTGTCAACTAATTTTTTCGCATTAAAACTTTTTACCCACTGCGGAAGATCATTCATATAATAAGATGAAGTGATCCATTCCCCGGTTGCAGCGTTGTACCAGTAAGCAGCGTTTGCAGAATGCCCCGCAGCTAAAATTCCTCCTCTGTCTTTTATTGCAATACCAATTACTTTACTTCTGAAGTTTGTTGCCAATCTCAACTCATCACAAATTGTAGTAACCAGTAGATTTCGTGGTGATTGTTGACCGGCTTCGCTGTTTGGTCCTCCAACAGAATGCACAGTAGAATCTTCTGTGCAATACACGGTTTGATTTGCAAGCTTGTCCCACCAGGCATTTCCCGTTATTCCATTAATTGCCGGCACCGATCCCGTATAGAGACTGGCATGTCCGCAACCGGTTACCGTTGGAGTATAAGGGATAAGTGTATTTTCGCAAGAGAAGCCCTGATTCATCATTCGTTTGAATCCGCCATTTTCAGCATAACGATCATAATAACGATACAGAAAATCCCACCGCATCTGATCTACTACAATGCCTACTACAAGCTTTGGCCGGGAAATAGATTGAGAATAAGTTACATTCCCTGCAGCTAGAAATGAAAACAAAAACAACATTATCCTCTGAAGCATGTGGCTTGATTTATAACAAATATATTTCAATTGCTTTCTAATAAGGATATGCCGTTTGTTATTTTATTGTTCCTCACAGCACCTTGTTTGCCTTTACAACCCTAACTATTACCTTTGCCGCAAACTTTAAATCCTCAGCTAATCTAAAATTCTCAAATTTCAAATAATTTATGGCAGATATTTTTGAAAGGTTGTTGAAGAATTACGGACCATTAGGACAATACCGTGAAAGAGCACATGGATATTTTGCATTCCCAAAATTAGAAGGTGAGATTGGCAGCCGCATGAAATTTCGTGGTAAGGAAGTTATTGTTTGGAGTTTAAATAACTATCTGGGTTTAGCTAATCATCCCGAAGTAAGAAGGATGGATGCAGAAGCCGCAGAACAATATGGCCTTGCTACTCCAATGGGTGCCAGAATAATGAGTGGCAACAGTAATTATCATGAGGAACTGGAAAAAGACCTTTCTGAATTTGTAATGAAAGAAGATACTGCATTACTCAATTACGGTTACCAGGGAATGGTAAGCATCATTGATGCTTTATGCAGCCGTCATGATATAATTGTATATGATGCGGAAAGCCATGCCTGTATAATTGATGGATTGCGCCTCCACCCAGGACATCGTTATGTTTTTAAGCATAACGATATGGAAGATTGTGAAAAACAATTGCAACGTGCCATAACATTGATTGAAAAACAAAAAGCAGGCGGAATTTTATTGATTACTGAAGGTGTTTTTGGCATGGCCGGCGACCAGGGGAGGTTAAAAGAAATAGCTGCATTAAAGAATACTTACAATTTTCGCTTGCTGGTAGATGATGCACATGGATTTGGCACTTTAGGAGCTAAAGGTGCTGGTGCGGGTGAGGCTCAGGGTGTGCAGGATAAAATTGATTTATATTTTTCCACGTTTGCAAAATCAATGGCATCTATCGGAGCGTTTGTTTCCGGTGATAAAGCTATTATTGATTACATCCGTTATAATATCCGCAGCCAGATCTTTGCCAAAAGCTTACCAATGCCAATCGTGCTTGGCAATTTAAAAAGGTTGCAATTGTTGCATACGCAACCTCAGCTAAAAGATAAGCTTTGGGAGAATGCAAGGAAACTACAGAATGGCTTAAAAGAACGCGGCTTTGATATTGGAAAGACCGATTCACCAGTAACACCCATATATATGAAAGGTGGTGTGGAAGAAGCTACAGCAATGGTTATGGATATCCGCGAAAATTTTGGCATATTCTGTTCCATTGTTGTTTACCCGGTTATTCCTAAAGGGCATATTATATACCGACTTATACCAACTGCTGTGCATACTGATGAAGACATACAGGTAACTTTAAATGCATTTAGCGACACAAAGAAGAAACTTGATGAAGGAGCTTATAAATCGGAGGCGATTCCGGATATGGCAGAGTACAGTGCCAAGCGTTTTGATTACATGAGCAAAACAAAATCAAAATAGTTTGTTTGTTTATTTAAAGCAGACTAGAATATTCTTAAAATTTTGTTGCTAAGCTATATAATTCTGATAAACATGCGAAAAATATTAATCGTACTCTTCTTTTTACCCATTCTTTCCATTGCCCAAAAAAAGCAAATTACTCTTGACGATATTTACAAAAAGAACACTTTTCGCGGAGAGCCGGTACGGGCTGATTTTGGAATTAAAGAACCTGCACAAAATATCAAAGCAGAAGACCTTCTTCTAGACGGAAAATCTATAGGCGAACCCGAAGATCTTATTATCAGCTCGAAATATCCGAACACGGCCATTATACGCAAGGGAGTGGAATCTATTTATCGCAGGTCATCCAAGGCAGATGTCTATGTATATGATATATCTACAAAAAAGTTAACCCGCCTTGCGGAAGGTAAAGCCTTGCACCCTGCACTTTCCCCGGACGGTACAAAAGTGGCTTATGTGCTGAATAACAACCTGTACATTAAAGACCTTAGAACAAATACAACCAAAGCCATAACTAAAGATGGTAAATGGAATTTTATTATCAATGGAAATGCAGACTGGGTTTATGAAGAAGAATTTTCTTTCAGTAAAGCTTTTGACTGGAGCCCCACCGGAACCTACATTGCTTATTACAAGTTTGATGAAAGCAATGTGAAAGAATACAACATGACCATTTATGATGACACGTATAATAAAGATTACCGGTTTAAATATCCCAAAGTAGGCGAAGACAATTCAAAGGTGGACATATACATATACAATGTGGCAACAGGGCAGCAAACTAAAGCACAATACGATCAGGGTGACATTTATATTCCACGCATTAAATGGACCCAGGCAGATAATAAACTGGTTGTTTACTGGATGAACCGTTTGCAAAATCATTTGAAATTGTTGCTAACTGATGCAGCCTCTGGCAAGGCAACAACCATGTACGAGGAAAAAAATAAATATTATGTAGATATAAATGATGACTGGTGGTTTTTAAAAGACGGAAAACATTTTTTATTTGGGAGCGAAATGAATGGCTACTACAGGCTTTACTTATACAGTATTGATGGTAAGCGAAAAACGGAGATAACCAAAATGAAGTATGACATTTCAGACGTAAATGGCGTTGATGAAAAGAATCGTCTTGTATATTATACAGTTGCTTATCCAACACCTTTAGACCGTCATCTTTTTGTGTCTGATTTTGATGGTAAAAAAACAGCTCAGCTTACTGCTGGCAATGGCTGGCACCGTGTGGTATTGAATTCCGATTACACACAATTTTACGATTACCATTCAAACATCAATACCCCACAAACCGTAACGCTCTATAATATATCGAATCAGAAAGGGATAACGGTTGCAAAAAATAAAGTGGTAAGTGAAAATAATAAGCTTAAAAATTTATTAGCCGAATACGAATTAAGTAAAGTAGAATTTATCAGGGTGCCCAACAGTAAAGGAGATACTCTTAATGGCTGGATGCTGAAGCCAACCGATTTTGATGTTACAAAAAAATACCCTGTGCTGTTTTGTAATTATGGAGGGCCCGGATCACAAACAGTTTCCAATCAGTTTGGTTCTGTAAACTATTGGTCGCAGATGCTGGCACAAAAAGGGTTTATTATTGTGTCTGTAGACAATACCGGAACCGGCTTTAGAGGTGAAGAATTTAAAAAGAAAACATACTTACGCCTTGGTCAATTGGAAATTGAAGACCAGATAGATGCCGCCAAATGGCTAAGCCGATTACCATTTGTTGACAAAAATAATATTGGCCATTGGGGACACAGCTACGGTGGGTTTATGAGCTCACTTGCCATTACTAAAGGCGCAGACATATTTAAAGCAGCAGTAGCAGTTGCACCAGTTACTTCGTGGCGTTACTACGATAACATTTATACAGAACGATTCATGCGTACCCCAAAGGAGAATGCAAAAGGCTATGATGAAACTGCTCCAATAAATTTTGTGGACAAGATCAAAGGCAGGTATTTATTGATCCATGGTACAGCAGATGACAATGTGCATTTTCAAAACAGCGCCCAAATGGTAACGGCTTTGGTAAAAGCCAATGTAGATTTTGAAAGCGCTTATTACCCAAACAAAAATCATGGAATAGGCGGTAATACTGATAATACTACTATACACCGCTGGAGGTTAATTACAAATTGGATATTGCAAAATCTTAGCAACGAGAATGTGGATAAAACTCCAGTTAGTGGCGCAATTAATAGCAACAAGAAAGCATTTTAGGTAGCAGAGGATACTCATTGAAAATGAAAAAAATTGCCATAGCTATAACCGGTGCAAGCGGGTCAATTTATGCTAAACTGTTATTGCAAAAATTTACGCAACTAAAGGATCAGTTGCAGGAAGTTTCTGTGGTAATGAGCAACAATTCAAAACATGTTTGGCAAACCGAGCTGGGTGATGAATCATACGGTAATTTTCCCTTTCGTTATTTTGAAAAAACTGATTTTACAGCACCGTTTGCATCAGGTTCCGCAAAGTATGACGCGTTAATTGTTGTTCCCTGCTCCATGGGTACCTTAGGAAGAATTGCTGCTGGCATATCCAATGACTTAATTACACGGGGTGCCGATGTAATGCTGAAAGAAAAAAAGACATTAATTCTTGTTATACGCGATTCGCCCTATAATCTCATTCATATAAAAAATATGGAAACGGTTACTTTGGCCGGAGGTATTATTTGTCCTGCTTCACCTTCTTTTTACAGCAGGCCGCAAACCATTGAACAGGTCGCTGAAACTATTGTTAGCCGTGTAATTGATCTCGCTGGCCTAAATAACACTTCATTCAGGTGGGGTATAAATGAAGAAGGATGAGTTCAACCATATCAACTCGTCAACTTGTGAACCTGTGAACTTGTAAACTTATAAACTTGTAGCCAAAGAACAACGTTCGTCCGAAGTTTAATTATTAGCAAATTGCTTACGAATAAGATTTAATGCGCTGCCAGCTTTAAACCATTCAATTTGCTGTAGATTGTACGTGTGGTTAAGCTTTACATTATCAGTTGTTCCATTTGCATGACGCAACACCATGGTGAGCTGCTTGCCCGGTGCAAAAGAGGTTAGCCCTTTAATATCAATAACATCATCTTCCTGCACTTTATCATAATCGTCTTTATTAGCAAAAACCAGCGCCAGCATGCCCTGCTTTTTAAGGTTCGTTTCGTGTATGCGGGCAAAGCTTTTAACCACAATTGCACGAACACCAAGATGCCGTGGTTCCATTGCTGCATGTTCCCTTGAAGAACCTTCGCCATAATTTTCATCGCCAACTACCACAGTGTCAATGCCTGCAGCTTTGAATTGGCGTTGTGTTTGTGGTACGGTACCGTACTCGCCTGTAAGGTGATTTTTTATAAGATCAGTTTTCCCATTAAAATAATTAATGCCACCAATTAACATGTTGTTAGAAATGTTATCTAAATGTCCCCTGTATTTAAGCCATGGCCCTGCCATAGAAATATGGTCGGTAGTGCATTTGCCTTTTACTTTAATAAGTAAACGAAGATTAATTAAATCAGTTCCTTCCCATGGCGGAAACGGTTGTAATAACTGTAACCGCTGAGAATCTGACTTTACGATAACTTCTACGCTACCGCCATCTTCTGCGGGAGGCTGGTAACCCGGATCTTCTACAGAAAACCCTTTGGGCGGTAATTCAAAGCCTTTTGGTTCATCTAACATAACTTCTTCTCCCGTATCATTCACCAATTTATCTTTTAAGGGGTTAAAAGATAGCTTGCCGGCGATGGCGTAAGCAGTAACAATTTCGGGAGAAGCGACAAAGGCGTGAGTGGATGCCAACCCATCATTACGTTTTGCAAAATTTCTGTTGAAAGAGGTTACAATTGTATTTTTCCGGTTGGGATCGTCAATATGCCTTGCCCATTGACCTATACAAGGCCCACATGCATTAGCAAGGATAACACCACCAATCTCATCAAATAACTGAAAATACCCGTCTTTTTCAGTTGTATAGCGCACCAGCTCCGAACCGGGTGTAACTGTAAATTCGCTGCTTACTTTTAATCCCTTTTTTTTTGCCTGACCTGCTATGGAAGCGGAACGGCTGATATCCTCATAAGAAGAATTAGTGCAGGAACCGATAAGAGCTACTTCTATCTTATCCGGCCATTTATTTTCAGCTACTGCTTCTGCCATTTTAGAAATAGGGGTCGCAAGGTCTGGTGTGAAAGGCCCATTTACATGTGGCTCCAGTTGACTGAGATTAATTTCAATTACCTGGTCGTAATATTTTGCCGGATTGGCATAAACTTCCGGATCGGGACGCAGGTGATTTCGAATATTTTCAGCTAATTGAGCCACCTCCTGCCTATTTGTGATATTCAGGTAATTAGCCATTTTTTCATCGTATGGAAATAAAGAACAGGTAGCACCTACTTCTGCACCCATATTACAAATAGTAGCCTTTCCCGTACAGCTTATAGTATCTGCACCCTCTCCAAAATATTCCACAATAGCACCGGTTCCACCTTTTACAGTTAAAATGCCGGCCACTTTTAAAATCACATCTTTGGCCGAAGTCCACCCGCTCATTTTACCGGTAAGCTTTACTCCAATCACTTTCGGCATTTTTAATTCCCAGGCCAACCCAGCCATTACATCAACTGCATCGGCTCCCCCTACACCAATTGCAATCATTCCCAGACCGCCTGCATTGGGCGTATGAGAATCAGTACCGATCATCATTCCACCGGGAAAAGCATAATTTTCCAGAACTACCTGGTGAATAATACCTGCTCCGGGTTTCCAGAAGCCAATCCCATATTTATTTGAAATAGAAGCCAGGAAATCGTAAACTTCTTTGTTGGTGTCAATTGCAGTGGAAAGATCTTGCTCAGCGCCAACTTTGGCCTGTATCAGATGATCACAATGTACGGTAGAAGGAACGGCAACTGTTTTTCTGCCGCAGGTATCAAATTGTAATAAGGCCATTTGCGCTGTAGCATCTTGCATAGCCACACGGTCAGGAGCAAAATTTACGTAATCTTTTCCTCTCTCGTACCGTTTATTCACCACACTAAAGGTGTGGGTATATAGAATTTTTTCAGTTAATGTCAGCGGACGATTTAAAATTCTTCGGACAGCCTCAACTTTGCCTGGAAATTCGGTATAAACTTTTCTAATCAAGTCCAAATCAAAAACCATGAGAAAGAATTTATATGACAACAGATACAGGCACTTTGTTTGTTATGATAACTGTATCGTTTTTTAAGTGGAGCAAAGGTACTTAAAAACAAAGTAAATTCGTGGGTGGAATGACAATGAGAAGAATCAGAAATCACATTAGCTACATCACAAAATTTAAAGATTTTATAGAGTGGCAGGTGTTTGGAGTGTGTACCGCCATTGGTGAAAAAATTGGGATTGCCACTTCACGCATACGAATGTGGTTTATATATATTTCCTTTCTTACATTAGGTTCTCCGGTAATTATTTATATGATAATTGCTTTTTGGATGAACATGAAACGCTACATAATGGCTGCAAGAAGAAATCCATTGTGGCATTTGTGAGATGCGGAGTTCGAGATGAGGTTCGGGATTATTATACCAGATCTTTCAACTTATCCACCACTATATCAATTTCTTCTTTTGTGTTGTACTTACTAAACGAAAATCGTAAAGTAATGTGATTGTTTGTTTTATTTAATTCCCTCATTACGTGTGAGCCTGCATCAGCGCCGCTGCTGCATGCACTGCCCCCCGAAACACAAATGTTATTAATATCAAGGTTGAACAAAAGCATTTCTGATTTCTTTGTCTTTGGAAAACATATACTTAACACTGTGTATAAACTTTCCTCATTATCATTAAAAGATGTTCCTGCAATAGTTTCCTGTACTTTTTTTTGCATGTATGCCTTCAGGTCTTTAATATAAGCGCTATCACGTTCATAATTTCGTGTAGCAACTTCCAGGGCTTTTGCAAAGCCAACAATGCCATACACATTTTCAGTTCCTGCACGCATGTTCCTCTCCTGGCCTCCCCCAAAGATCAATGGTTTGATGTTGATGCTTTCTCTTACATACAAAATACCAACACCTTTGGGGCCGTGAAATTTATGACTAGCTGCAGAAATAAAATGTACATGAATAGGGCTTAAGTTGATGGGATAATGACCAACCGTTTGCACACAATCGGAATGAAAAAAGGCATTATATTTTTTACATAGCTCCCCTACCCTGTTAATATCAAGGAGCTGGCCAATTTCATTGTTGGCATGCATTAATGTAACAAGGCATTTTTGCTGCGTGTTTTTTAATTGCAGTTCCAGGTCTTCATAGCCTATTGAACCTTCCGGCATTAAATTTACATAGCTGATATCCACTGCCTGCTGGTGCCCGTAGTATTGTACTGTATGCAACACTGCATGATGCTCTATGCGGGAAGTAATAATGTGCCTGCAGCCAAGGTCGCGTATAGAAGCAGCAATTACGGTGTTATTGCTTTCCGTACCTCCGCTGGTAAAAAAAATTTCAGAAGGTCGAACACCTAATGTTTTGGCAACTGTTTTGCGTGCATTTTCAATTGCCATCAGTGTTTCTCGGCCATAGGAATATATAGAGGATGGATTGCCAAAATGATGGGACATATAAGGAAGCATGGCCTCCAGTACTTCCGGATCAAGTGGCGTTGTAGCAGCATTATCGAGGTAAATGCGGGTGGCAACCCCCGTTGCAGGTGCAGATGTACGTTCTACGTTTTTATCTGTAGATGTATTTTGCATTTTTGATGTTGAATAGAGAGCAGAACGTACAAGAGTGCGACGCAACAATAGTTTAATAGAACTACTAATGCTGGCTACATAAATCTCTGCAATATTAAATAAACTCTTTAATGTCTTTCATTAAGCGCATGGCAATATTGTTTGCAGTAGTTTCAAAATTACTTTCGGCATAAATACGAATAATGGGCTCCGTATTGGAAGTTCGCAGGTGCACCCAATCAGTATCAAATTCTATCTTCAATCCGTCTTCTGTGTTGATGGGATTGTTTTTGTATTTCTTTTTTATTTTCTCAAATATAGCCTTCACATCAAGCCCGTTCTGCAGCTCAATTTTGTTTTTGGAAATCACGTATTCAGGATATGTTCTGCGCAGTGATTTAAGGCCTTTTTTAAAATTGGCTAAATGGGATAAGAACAAGGCAATTCCAATAAGTGCATCCCTTCCATAGTGGAAGTCAGGTACAATAATTCCACCGTTGCCTTCACCGCCGATTACGGCATTTACCTCTTTCATTTTCTTTACAACATTTACCTCGCCTACCGCAGATGGAAAATATTCAGCGCCATGTTTTAATGTAATTTCCTTAAGCGCTTTGGTGCTGCTCATGTTACTTACTGTGTTCCCCTTGTGGTGGCTAAGAATGTAATCTGCAACCGCCACCAAAGTGTATTCTTCACCAAACATAGAACCGTCCTCGCAAACAAAGCATAAACGATCCACATCCGGATCAACAGCAATTCCAAAGTGTGCTTTTTGCTTTACCACTTCCACACTTAATTCTCTTAAATTTTCCGGCAAAGGCTCAGGGTTGTGAGCAAATCTTCCGTTCACTTCACCATTAAGCACAATAACTTCTGCAACTCCCAGCTTCGTTAACAAGTCTGGAATAACCATCGCACCTGTAGAATTAATGCAATCAACAACAACTTTGTATTGCTTCGTTCCAATAACGTTTGTATTCACCAGCGGATGTGTAAGAACAAGTTCAATATGCTGTTGCATGTACCCATTATTAAGAGTCACTTTTCCTAACTTATCAACCGGAGAGAAACTGAGCTCATTATCATTTGCTTTTTTTAGCAGTAGTTCTCCCATTGCTGCATCTATAAATTCACCATTTGCATTCAATAGTTTGAGAGCATTCCATTCTTTTCCATTATGGCTTGCCGTAATGATTATTCCACCTGCCGCATTTTCATTTTTCGTTGCTATTTCAACAGTTGGGGTAGTAGATAAGCCCAGATCAATTACATGCAGACCTAACCCAATTAATGTATTTGTTACAAGGTGGCTTATCATTTCACCACTAATTCTTCCATCCCGGCCAACAACAATTTTCGGGGCAGCAGTCATATCTGTCCTGGCTTCGTTAATTATATTGCCAAATGCTGCTGTAAATTTCACAACTTCTATTGGGGTTAAGGATTCGCCTGGTTTTCCTCCAATAGTTCCACGGATACCGGATATGCTCTTGATCAATGCCACTTTGATTAATTAGGGCAGCAAAAATAAGCTTTTAAACAGCATCGGAATAAAGCAGGAAAAGTTAAGTTTACTTTGCAGCTACTTTTATATTATGGCTGCAACAGAATGGTATAAAGACTGGTTTAATTCACCCTATTATCATAAACTATATTTTGAACGGGATGACATTGAAGCAAAAAGCTTTATTAAGCGGTTGTTAGTTCATTTGAATCCTTCCCCGGGAAGCCGTATGTTGGATATAGCTTGTGGCAAAGGCAGGCATAGTAAATTTTTGGCAGAACAAAATTATGATGTGGCAGGGATTGATATTTCTATTGACAGCATTAATTATGCAAAGCAGTTCGAAGTCGAAAATCTTCATTTTTATCTACATGACATGCGGCTGTTATTTTGGGTAAATTACTTTGATTATGCTTTTAATTTTTTTACTTCTTTTGGTTATTTTAATACTCAGCGGGAGCATAATGATGCTATGCGTACCATTGCAGCTAGTTTAAGGCCAGGAGGTATTTTGGTAATAGATTATCTGAATGTGCATTATGCGGAAGATCATTTGAAACGGGATGAAATAA
Source organism: Chitinophagaceae bacterium (assembly GCA_046262255.1). Classification (GTDB taxonomy): domain Bacteria; phylum Bacteroidota; class Bacteroidia; order Chitinophagales; family Chitinophagaceae; genus Flavisolibacter. The sequence continues at coordinate 39,220 of JBHENB010000009.1, read as the reverse complement.
AACAACAGGATGGTGCAACCTACACGATCCAACGCTGGCAGGACGAGCATCATTTTTATAAAAAAATAATAGTTACAGATGAGGCCTTGCAGCAGCCTGTTATACACACTGAAAGAGTAGCCAAATTCAGTTTACACAATTTCACTGATATGCTTTCGTTACAAAAACTGCAAATTTCCCAGGTGTTTGGCAATTATGAACTGAATGGATATGATGCTATTAAAACACCAAGGATGATAATTATAGCTAAGAAAAATTGAGGTATTAAAAGAATGCTATCAAATGGATATTAGTGTTCATGAGATTCAATCCGTTTAAGCAGGCGTATTTCTTCGGTACATTTGTTACATGGTTGGTTTTGTTTCCTCAACCTCCTTTTGGCACCAATTACTGCAATGGGACAAGTGGCTGTTTATACAGCTCAACAGTAAGTTTACCAATCCTTTTTTTGATGCGGTGCTTCCTTACTTCCGGGATTCTGTTTTTTGGGCTCCGCTTTATATTTTTATTTTAGCCTTTATCACACTTAACTATGGAAAAAAAGGCTGGTGGTGGAGCATTGCATTTTTATGTACTGTAGCAATTACAGACATGGTAAGCAGCCGCATATTTAAGGAAGCCTTTGAACGCCTTCGCCCCTGCCATGACCCTGATGTTTTTATGTATGTCCGGTTACTATTGAAACATTGTTCCGGTAGCTTCAGTTTTACTTCGTCGCATGCAGCTAATCATTTTGGCATTGCCACGTTTATTACGCTTACGTTTTACTCCACCTTTGGCCGGTGGATGTATTTAACTTATATATGGGCATCATTTATTGCCTATGCGCAGGTATATGTAGGTGTACACTACCCTTTGGATGTTATGGGAGGCGGGGTTATTGGTGTATTGGCAGGAGTTTTGACCGCAAAAATATTTAATAACAAATGGGGTAGCTTTGCCATAGTAAAATAAGCGTTCTCTTTAGATGGAAATATTAATACTGCTCGGGTTGATTTTGTTGAATGGTGTGTTCTCAATGTCAGAAATAGCATTAGTTTCTGCCCGTAAAGCTAGGCTGGAGGCGCAGGCAAATAAAGGTAATGCAAGAGCAAAAGAAGCCCTGGAGCTTGCCAATCACCCTGATAACTTTCTTTCCACCGTTCAGATAGGCATTACTCTCATAGGTATTTTGACAGGTATTTATTCCGGAGAAAAACTTACAGATGATTTTGTTTCTTTTTTAAACAGGTTTCCGCTTCTGCAAGATTACAGCGAAGGGATTGCTACTGCCATTATAGTAATAATCCTTACTTATTTTACCCTTGTACTGGGTGAATTGGTTCCTAAAAGAATTGGTCTTTCGCGGCCGGAGGCTATCGCCAAATTTATGGCAAAACCCATGCGTATAGTGGGTTATATTACTTATCCGTTTATCTGGTTGCTAAGCAAGTCGTCGTATTTAATTATGACACTTTTTAATATTAAAAAAGATCAGAACCAGGTTACAGAAGAAGAAATAAAAGCTATCATCAGCGAGGGAACAGAACACGGGGCTATTGAAGAAGCGGAACAGGAAATTATTGAAAGAGTATTTCATTTAGGAGACAGAAACATTACTTCATTAATGACCCATCGCAGTGATATTGTGTGGTTTGAGCAAAACGATAACGAGGCCAAGATTAAAGAAAAAATTATACAGGACCCACATTCCATCTATCCCATTTGCGATGGTGAATTGGATAATGTAAAAGGTGTGGTTTCTATAAAGGACTTGTACGTATCCGATGACCTTACCTTATTTAAAGACCTGATGCAGCCAGCATTATTTGTTCCTGAAAATAATACAGCATACCAGGTGATGGAAAAATTCAAAGAATCAAAAATACATTCTTGTTTTATTGTAGATGAGTATGGCAGTGTGTTAGGCATGATAACGATGAATGATATACTGGAAGCTATCATTGGCGATATGCCGCAACCGGACGTGGATGATTATGAAATTCTGAAAAGAGAAGACGGCACTTTCCTGGTTGATGCACAAATTCCTTTTTATGACTTTCTTCAGAGGTTTGAAAAAACAGAATGGATGAACGACGGCGACCATGAATTTGATACGTTAGCAGGTTGTATTTTAACTGAAATGGAACGCATACCGAAACCAGGAGACAAAATGAAATGGAAAGGATTTTCTTTTGAAATAATGGACATGGATGGACACCGGATTGATAAGGTATTGGTTAAAGCCAGCCAGGAAATATTGGATGAGATGGAAGAATAACATTTTGCGATAACGCCGGTAGTTATTGCATTATATGAATAGATTTTAAAAACTAAAGCTTGCCTGCTTCTGCGGATAATCCAGCTTATGGCTTTTGCGATTGCCGCCAATAGTTACATGTATAATATTGATTTGTTTTTCTGTAAAGTCCTGCAGAATAGAATTATTTAAACTGATACTTTTCACAGTAGCAATATTTGGCACTTCAAAATAACAATATACCGACGCTCCCTCTTTCTCAAAACCTACATATTGAAGCTTTGCTGTTTTACCGTCAGCACTTAACGAAAGATGCTTGTTTATATAATCATTTATAAACCTGTTGTTTGATGCATGCCGGCTTTCGTTACCAAGGTCAACTACTGTTTTGTAATTCTGCTTCAATATGGACTCCATATCATCAGCAAAAATTCTGCATGTAATTTCCAGCGCTTTATCCTTTGCATTATGGTTAATTTCGGTAACACTTACATAAAATGGGTGCAGTCGCGCCCCAACCTTCTGAAGTGGAAGTTTAGAAGCAGATTCCTGTTGAGCAGAAACCAGAAGCATTAAGCCAGAAACCAGAAGCCATTTATATAGTATAGCAACCATCAACGTATTATATTTCTCTATTACAAAAGTCTTATTTATTTTGAACCCTGCATTATAAAAAAGGTTAAAGGTTAATGAACGATTTCGGCTTTTACTTCAAAATAGGCTGGGAGCACATAATGAGTATTGATGCATTAGATCATATACTCTTTGTATTTGTATTGGCAGCCATTTATACGATCAGGGATTGGAAGCAGGTTCTTATTTTGGTAACCGCTTTTACTATAGGGCACTCTGTTACGCTAGCCTTAAGCAGTTTAAAAATAATAGAGGTGGAAACATGGCTGGTTGAATTCCTGATTCCCTGTACCATTGTTATAACAGCCATCACCAATTTTTTTCAGAAGAAATTTACGTCAAAGGCTATACGTTTTAACTATTTTCTGGCCTTGTTCTTCGGACTTATTCATGGCCTGGGATTTGCCAATACTTTAAGGTTCATGCTGGCGCATGATCAGAATTTTGGATGGGCACTTTTTGGTTTTAACGTAGGATTGGAGGCTGGACAGATAGTAGTGGTATTTATTATTCTTTTACTGGCCCATCTTTTCATTAACATTTTAAAAATACAAAGGCGGGAATGGGTACTTTTTATATCAGCAGCAATATTTAGCTTAGCATTAAAGATGGCGTTAGAACGCCTGCCAACATAAATTTTAATACTGATAGTCGATGAGGAAACTTTTTTCTTTTTTTGCAGCAGTTAGCTTGTGTACCGCTTCTGGTCAAAATGTTCAAAATAATCCCGGCTCCAATCATGCTAATAAGTTTGAGCAATTAGGCACTACTCTGCCAACCGCTAATGAATACCGTACAGCAAGCGGTGCTCCGGGGCCTAAGTACTGGCAACAACGTGCTGATTATAATATCAAATGTGAATTAGACGAAAAAAATCTTCGTTTAACCGGTAGTGAAACAATTACTTACCATAATAATTCACCTGACGTATTAAGGTATTTATGGTTTCAATTAGACGAGAATGAACATAACTCTAAAAACAATGCAAACTATCAAAGCAGTACCTCGCTTCCACAACAGGCAAGTGCACAACAATTACTCGCTTTGGAAGATGCAAAAAAAGATAACGGTTTCGGTGTAAATATTACAAAGCTTACCGATGCCGCAGGCAAATCGTTAACGTATGTTATTAATAAAACAATGATGCGTGTGGATTTACCGCAACCTTTAAAGCCCGGACAGAAATATGTTTTAAATATTGACTGGAATTACCGCATCCCCGATCGCTTAACACAGGGTGGACGCGGGGGTTATGAATTCTTTCCCGAAGATGGGAATCATTTATTCACCATGTCACAATGGTATCCGAGATTATGTGTGTATAGCGATTACCAGGGATGGCAAAACCAACAATTTACCGGAACAGGAGAATTCACTCTCACATTTGGAAATTTTAGAGTGCAAATGACAGTACCTGCGGACCATATTGTTGGCTCCACCGGCGAATGCTTGAATTATGCTGATAACTTAACTCCGGCACAATTAAAGCGGTGGCAGCAGGCCCAAACTGCAAAAGAACCACTAGAAGTTGTAACACTTGTAGAGGCAAGAGAGAACGAAAAAGATAAAAGTACCGGCAAAAAAACCTGGATCTATACAGCTAATAACGTTCGGGATTTTGCATGGACAGCAAGCCGTAAATATGTTTGGGATGCAATGCCTGCTTACGTTGAAGGAAAGAAAGTAATGTGTATGAGTTTTTATGCGAAGGAAGCTTATGGCTTGTACAGGCGTTATTCTACAAAAGCAGTTGCACACACTATTCAATCCTACTCAAAATTCACGATTCCGTATCCCTACCCTGTTGCTCAAAGTGTAGAAGCAAACAGCGGTATGGAATACCCTATGATCTGCTTCAATTATGGCAGAACAGAAAAGGACGGCAGCTATAGCGAGGCCACAAAATATGGTATGATTGGAGTTATCATCCATGAAGTTGGTCATAACTTCTTCCCAATGATCATTAATAGTGATGAACGCCAGTGGACATGGATGGACGAGGGATTAAATTCTTTCGTACAGCACCTGACTCAGGAAATGTGGGATAATAAATATCCCTCCCGCCGGGGACCAGCCTGGGCCATTGCGGATTACATGAAACTGCCCAAAGAACAATTAGATCCGATTATGACCAACAGTGAAAATATTATTCGTTTTGGTGATAATGCTTACGGCAAGCCGGCTACTGCATTAAATATCTTAAGAGAAACCATAATGGGGCGTCAGCTTTTTGATTATGCTTTTAAAGAATATGCGAGACGGTGGGCTTTCAAACATCCAACACCTTCAGACTTTTTTAGAACAATGGAAGATGCCAGCGCAGAAGATTTAGACTGGTTTTGGAGAGGGTGGTTTTTTAGCACCGATGCAACGGATATTTCCCTGGACAGTGTAAACTATGCCCGTGCAGATGTAAATGCAACTTCTCACCGTTTTAGGGACACAGCAGTTGTTCAGGGACTTACAAAACCTTTGACCCCTGCAACTTTTGAAGATATATCCAAGATCCGGAATCGCGAAGAGAATATACAATTCCTAACAGACAAGGATACCAGTCTCCGTGATTTTTACTGGAGATATGTTCGTGGCATGGAACCGTATGATACTGCTAAATATGCTATAGTAGTTCCAGCATCGGCAGAGCCACTGGATGAAGCCACAAAACAAAGATTAGCAAATAAGCATTTTTATGAGCTAAAATTTAGTAACAAAGGAGGCCTGGTAATGCCAATTATTATTGAGTGGACATTTAAAGATGGCACGAAAGAAGTGGACCGGATACCCGCACAAGTATGGCGGAAAAACGAGAATAGCGTTACGAAGTTTTTTATGAAGGATAAAGAAGTTGCTTCGATAAAATTAGACCCACTGCGTGAAACTGCAGATATAAATGAGAATAACAATTCGTGGGGAAGCATAACACAAGAACCAACTCGTTTCCAGGTGTTTAAACAAAAGCAAGGTGCAGGACGCAATCAGTCAACAGGCCCTAACCCGATGCAGAAGGCACAGAAAAAGAAAGGATTCTAAAAGGGATAATTAGTTTAATTGTTTTGTACCTCTTGCCTTACGCTTATTTGTAGGTTGTCAGGTAATGTAAAATCAATAATTTTATACTGAATTAAAAGAGAGTGACCAAAGAAGCAATCATACAGAATACAATAAAGGTTTTGAATATTCTTCCGCAAGATAAGGCAGCAGAAATTTCCACGTTTGCGGAGTATGTTTTAAAAAGATATGAGGAACAAAGCCTTCAAAGAGGCTTAGAAGAACTGCAGCCTGACAGTGATTCCTTTAATTTCTTGCATGAAGACGAAGAACTTTACTCGCCTGCAGATGTCAAAGAGAAACTCTGATGCAAAAAGGTGATATTGTTCTTGTTAAATTTTCATTTACTGATCTTTCAGGTAATAATCTTAGACCTGCTATTGTATTAGCTACTTCCCACTCTGATCTTACTGTTTGTTTTATTACAACTCAGTTGCAATGGCAGGAAGCAACAGATATAACTATTCAACATAATTCACAAAATGGAATTAAGAAACAATCATTTATAAAAGTGAGTAAAACTGCTACCCTGAATAAAGCATTAGCATTGGGAAAAATTGGTTCATTGGACACCGTTGAAATAGAGCAGGTTGAATGCTAAGTTAAAGCAGTGTTACAATTAAATTAGAACAGCAAATGAAAAAAATTCTTTCCTTCTATTCTCTGTTTATAAGCACTATATCCTTCGCTGCAACTGTTGATACCGTATCTATTTACAGCAACAGCATGAAAAAAAATCTTAAATGTGTAGTAGTAAAACCAGATACATATAAAATTAAAAACACAAAGCTGCCTGCCGTGTATTTATTACATGGCCATGGTGGCAGTTTTAGAAACTGGATTACAAGAGTGCCTCATTTAAAAAAATTTGCAGATCAATACCAGTTACTTATTGTTTGCCCCGAAGGAGATTACAGTAGCTGGTATTATGATAGTCCTGCTGATTCCACAATGCGCTATGAAACGCATATTTCAAAAGAAGTCCCGGCATTTATTGATGCTAAGTACCGGACTATAAAAGACAGAAATGCAAGAGCTATTACAGGTCTTAGTATGGGAGGCCATGGTGGTTTATTTTTAGGATTTCGTCATGCGGATTTTTTTGGAGCCTGTGGTAGTATGAGTGGGGCCTTAGTAATTGAAAACATTACGGATGCTCGTGTCGGTGTAAGCAAACACTTAGGCGATACTACAAACAAAGATTTGTACCGGGAATATTCAGTGATAGAAGAAATGGAAGAATATCCAAAAGACTCAATAGCAGTTATTCTGGATTGTGGTGTAGAGGACTTTTTAATAGAAATGAACCGGACTGCCCATCAAAAAATGCTGAGCCTGAAAATTCCTCATGAATACATAGAACGGCCCGGAAAGCATGACTGGAGCTACTGGACAAATGCAGTGCAGTACCAGCTGCTGTTTTTCAGGAATTATTTTGATAAGCATAAATCAAGGCAAAAACTGTAAGTTCAATACAAACAGGAAATTATTACATTCCCGTTTTCCCATCCCTTACTTTTATTTTCTTCTTACCAGCATTTTTCTTTTCGTAATCTAAAATTGCCTGAGGCTTTGGTAAATTCTTTTTAGCAGTAGCTGTAGTATCACTTTTGCCGGTAGCATTTTTGCCTGTATCGGATACATCAATTGGCATCAGCTCATCGCCAACTTTTTGTGCAGGTTTATCCAAATACCAGTTTTCTGTCTTTGCAATTGCATTACTCATAGCATCATAATATTTCCACGTCCCGTGTTTCAAAGAAAAACCTTCGAGCCTTACAACTTGCCGTCTGATAACCTTTGTAGGGTCATACATATCATAAACATCCACTGTATCATAAGGATTGTCGGGATTTACTGCCTTCCAGCTTTCTACTCTTATCGGATCGCCGATATTAGTAAAATAAATATTCTGACCATTTTTATTGCCCCAACGGTAGTTTTCAATAGCAATAAGATCACCTTGCAAAGAAAACTTCCGCCACATACCTTCTTTTTTCCCATTCACAAAAACGCCTTCCTCTTCATAGCCAGGTTCTCCTCTTAAGGCCGGCGCCTTTACTACCCAGCGGCCTTGTTTCTTTCCTTTCATATCCACACAATTCAATGTATCTCCTTTTACACCAATAATATATTCTCTGCACTGGGAATAGCTATTAAGGCTGATGAGTAAAAGAGGTATTAATAGGTATCGCATTGTTTAGTATGTTTGAGGTTAATCCCTAAACGAAAAGGGCATCTTTTTATGCTATCAAAATTAACCCAATACATTCTTTTCTTTTGTTTATTATTCGTTACAATTTTCACAAATGCACAGGTAAAACCAACTGCTGCTGCAGACAGAATGAAGAGCCTTCAGCAGAGACAGGTCCTGGAAAAAAGATCTGTTATTAATCATGTTAAATTCCGTAGCGTCGGGCCTTCTATAATGAGTGGCCGTGTAGTGGATGTTGACGTGGACCCGGCGAACCACACTGAATTTTACGTGGCGTATGCAACCGGCGGTCTCTGGCATACCAATAACAACGGCTTTTCTTTTACCTCCGTTTTTGACAGCGCCGATGTAATAGGTATTGGTGATATTGCAGTTGACTGGAGTTCGGGAACAATTTGGGTGGGAACAGGCGAAGTAAACAGCAGCCGTTCTTCTTACGCTGGAATTGGAGTGTACAAGAGTGGCGACAAAGGAAAAACGTGGCAACATCTTGGACTACCTGAATCGCATCACATCGGAAAAATTCAATTACATCCGACCAATAAAAATACCGCATGGGTGGCTGTCTTGGGCCACCTGTATTCACCAAACAAAGAACGTGGAGTTTATAAAACCACAGATGGCGGGCAAACATGGAAGCAAACCTTGTACATTGATGACAATACTGGTGTGGTAGATATGGAAATCAATCCGCAAAATCCAAAGGAAGTTTATGCCACAGCGTGGTACAGAACAAGGAGGGCCTGGAACTTTGAAGAAAGCGGTAAAACAAGCGGTATTTATAAAAGTAATGACGGTGGCAACACATGGAATTTAATAACTAAGAGCGGCGCCGGTTTTCCAACAGGAGATATTGTTGGAAGAATTGGCATTGCTGTTTATCCAAAGAACCCCCAAATTGTGTATGCTGTTGTAGATAACCAGCAGCCAAAACCTGACACAGCTAAAAAAGATACACTTGTATATGCACTGGCCGATCTGAAAACTCTTTCTAAAGAACAATTTACTCAGTTAGAGGAGCGAAGGCTCGATACATTGTTGAAACGCAGCCGCATGACTCCCCGTTACTCAGCTAAATCTATAAAAGAGTTAGTGGCAACAGGACAAATTCAATCTACCGCTTTGTATGATTATCTATTTATGAATACCGGGTTTGAAGGCACTCCTGTTGGCGCAGAAGTATATCGCAGCGAAAATGGAGGACAAAGCTGGAAAAAGATGAATCAAAAAGAACTGACACTTTATAATACTTACGGTTACTATTTCGGCACTATTTACGTGTCACCGAATAATGATCAAAAGGTGGTGATAGCAGGTTTTGATCTTAGAATGTCAACGGACGGCGGAAAAACATTTACACGGATTGATAAAGAAAATGTTCATGCCGATCATCATGCTGTGTGGATCAATCCAAACCGTGATTCGCATATTATCAATGGCAATGATGGTGGATTAAATATTACTTATGACAACGGAGCACATTGGTTTTTAGCAAACACGCCTCCTGTCGGACAATTCTATTCTATAACCGTTGACAATGCAACTCCATACAATGTGTATGGTGGATTACAGGATAATGGTGTTTGGTATGGGCCGTCAACTAATCAGGAAAATGTTGACTGGCATGCAAGCGGCGATTACCCTTTCAAAAGACTTATGGGAGGAGATGGAATGCAGGTGCAGGTTGATACAAGAGACAACACCACAACCTATACCGGGTTTCAATTTGGTAACTACTCCCGCATGAGCCGTTTGAACCCACGCCAATCCAGCAGGCGCATTACCCCACAACACTCCCTGGGCGAAAAACCTTACAGGTTCAACTGGCAAACTCCGGTGGTAGTAAGCAGGCACAATCAGGACATTGTTTATTTCGGTGGCAACAAATTTTTCCGTTCACTCAACCGCGGTGATACAATGATTGCAATGAGCGGAGATCTCTCTAAAGGTGGTAAACAGGGCGACGTACCTTATGGTACAATAACAACTATTTCTGAATCGCCATTGCGCTTAGGCTTGTTGTATGTTGGTACCGATGATGGTAACATTCACATTTCAAAAGATGCGGGCTATTCATGGACATTGCTCAACAACAAACCGCAAAAAGCTTCAAATGCGCCACTATCGCAGGGCTTGTGGGTAAGTCGAATCATTGCTTCGCAATACAAAGATGGAAGAGTTTATGTGTCCTTGAATGGTTACCGTTTTGATGACTTTACCTCCTATTTATTTGTGAGTGAAGATTATGGAAATACATGGACCTCCATTGGAAAAGATTTACCTGCAGAACCAATAAATGTTGTACGGGAAGATCCAAAAAAAGAAAATATCTTATACGTAGGCACAGATGGGGGGTTATATGTGAGTTTTAACAGGGGACAAAGTTTTATGATGTGGAATGGCGGCTTGCCAAAGTCTGTTCCTGTGCATGACATTGCTATTCAGCCAAGAGAAAATGAAATTGTACTAGGCACACACGGAAGAAGCATTTACATTGCTAAGTTGGATGAGGTGCAAAAGGGGGTGAAGTAATTTTTTTGCTCAGCATGAGAAGTCAGAGAATGAAAGTTTGTAAAGAAACTTTAGTTCAATATACAACATATTTTATTTCTGTAAAACAATGGGCCCTTTCAACTGTTTCCGTAAAATGTACACAGAGAAGATTCGGCACATATTAACAGAGCTGTAGCCTGTTTTATATTAATCATTTATTCGCCTGTGCAATAAGCTTATCCACTTCTGTAACTTTATAAATATCTTCTATTTGCCAGTTCTTTGTTTGAACAACTTCTGTGAGAAGTGTACGCATTTGGTCAGCAGCTATTTTCGGCAGGTGGCTTTTCATTGCTGCTATTTCCACCTGCTTCTTTCCATTGGCCTGTATTCGGGTCAGGTCTTCACGTCCTAACATATTAAAAATGTTTTCATCAAAATTATAATACTTGTAATCCGGCTCAATACTTAGTATCTGCGGCTGAGGAAATGAAACCAACTTTATCTTACGGTTAGCCTCATCTGTTTCCCAGACGCATTTTCCAAAATCATACCCAACTAAAACTTTGGCCTCAATAATTACTAAGGCCCGTTTAGTGGAAGGTATAAATCCGAATAGTTTTTTTGTTTCTTCAAAGTTGTACAACTCATTAAAATGACCTTCTGCACATACAATTTTAAAAACTTTTCTTATACTTTCTACCACGGTGTGTGAACTCTCTTTTACATCTTTTTTCTTTGCAGAACTAACCATTTTCCAAATTAGAAAAATGATGACAGCGCCAAGCAGAACTCCTGTAATCAAAAGCTTTGTAATATTTGCGGCTGTTGCCTGCTGGTAAACGGTAAAACCAAACCCTATAAACAACAACAATAAAATAACACCAGCTATCGCTGCAACTACCAGTACCGTTTTATTCAATGAGGTCATGTTGTCAATCAAATATTATGAGGTCATTCATACAAATTTCATGCTTGCATCTGAAATGCCGGAAGCTCAATAGTAATTGATTCTCCTGCACTAAGCGCCATTACTACAAGGCTATTTACTTTTTAAGAACCAAATCACTGCCAACTCATACCCCTTCAATCCCAGACCAAAAATGCTACCTGCAGCTTTGCCGGAAACATGCGAAAACTTGCGAAAATCTTCCCGCGCATGGACGTTGGAAATATGCACTTCAACAACAGGAGTTTTAATCGCTGCAATGGCATCACCAATGGCTACAGAAGTATGTGTGTACGCGCCGGCGTTTAATATAATTCCATCATAATCAAAGCCCACACGTTGCAGTTCATTAACAATTTCACCTTCCACATTGCTTTGAAAATAACTGAAATTATCACCAGGAAATTTTTGCTGAAGTTCAATCAGATATTCTCCAAATGGTAGGTTACCGTAAATATCTGTTTCTCTTCTGCCCAGTAAATTTAGGTTTGGCCCATTAATTATGCTGATCTTCATAAGTTAAATTAAACAACTATAACCTGGTCTAAAGATATTCAACTCTGCCAAATAATTAACTTTATCATCTATAGCACCGAATGAAAAATTTAATCCTGTTTACATTTTTATTTTTGATAATTACTGAAGACGTCAGGCTGCAGGTTCTAACCCCCGCAAATAAAATAGCAGCCATGAAAAGAGATCAGCGTATCAATTTCAATTTGCTAACTGCATTCTCTGTTTCTTCTAACAACTTTGATATACACTATTATCATTGCGAATGGAATGTTGATCCGGCAATCCGATATATTAAGGGAAAAGTATCACCATCTTTCAAAATAACAACCGCCACTAACAATATTGTTTTTGATCTTTCAAAAGCATTAACAGTAGATAGCGTTCTCTATCATGGGAGCAAAATAAACTTTCAGCATAATGCCAATAACGGCTTGCAAATTAATTTCCCTTCAATGCTTACTGTTCAGCAAATTGATTCCGTGAGTATCTATTACCAGGGAACACCGCCAAATGCAGGTTTTGGTTCCTTTACTCAAAGCCAGCATAATGGCATACCTGTATTATGGACATTGTCAGAACCTTATGGTGCAAGAGATTGGTGGCCCTGCAAAGACGTATTGACTGACAAAGCTGATTCAATTGATATCATTATAACCTATCCTGTTGCATACCGTTCTTCCTCTAACGGTTTGCCGGTGAGCGAGAAAGTTGTTGGAGACAAAAAAGTCGATCACTGGAAACACCGCTATCCTGTTGCTACCTATTTGGTGGCATTTGCAGTTACTAATTACCAGGTAGATAATGATGAAGTACAGTTACCCACCAGAACAATGCCTGTTGTAATGTATGCTTACCCCGAAAGTGCAGCGACTTTTAAAGCTGCAACCAATGTTGCTAAAATGGGGTTGCAATTATTTACTGGTCTTGTAGGGGAATACCCTTTCATCAAAGAAAGATATGCGCAAACACAATTTAGCTGGGGCGGCGGCATGGAACACCAAACCAATAGTTTTATAGCCTCAGCTTCAACCAGCCTTGTAGCTCACGAATTAGCGCATCAGTGGTTTGGAGATAAAGTTACCACCGGAAGCTGGCAGGACCTCTGGTTGAATGAAGGCTTTGCCACATATATGGAGTTTGTTTATGTGGAAGCCTTTCAGAAGCAGAATATACTTCCGCACCTTAGAAGCCTGCAAAATAATATTACCGGCAGACCGGATGGTTCTGTGTTTGTTACCGACACCATAAATATGAGCCGTCTGTTTGATTATAGGCTAACGTATTTAAAGGGGGGTTATATATTGCATATGCTTCGCTGGAAGTTGGGAGACAGTGTTTTTTTCAGAGGAGTCCGACAATATCTAAATGACCCGGCCTTACAATATAGAACTGCAAGAACTGCTGATCTTCAGCGCAACCTGGAACAGGTAAGCGGACAAGGCCTAACTGAATTTTTTAAAGATTGGTTTTATGGAGAAGGCTACCCGAACTATGAAGCAGAATGGAGTCAGAATTCAAACAATAGTATTAATGTAACCCTCAATCAAACAACTTCGCACCCATCGGTAAGCTTTTATGAAATGCCAGTGCAATTGCAATTAAAAAGTAACACCAGAGATACTTTGATAACGGTAATGCACACGCGGAATGGACAAACTTTTACTGTTAACCCGGGATTTACTGCAGATACATTGATAATTGATCCGCAACTTTGGATATTAACAAATACTAAAACTTCAAAAAAGGTTGCTGTTTCTTCCGCGCCTAATGAAATACTGGTTTTCCCAAATCCGGTAATCAATCAGTTAACTGTATCCCTTTCTAATTTTTTAACGGAAAGGGTTCATTTAGAATTATACAACAGTCTTGGCCAGGTACTGTTTTCGAGAACTCTAAGTAATTTCAACGGAAATGAAAGGGTGGATATACGTGCAGAAAAATGGCCTGCAGGTATTTACTGGCTGAAAGTGTATGGTAATAATGAATTAATAACAATCAAAAAAGTGGCTAAATACCAATAAGTTTATTATACAGCCAATCCATCAGTTGAAAGGAGACTGTAGATACGGAGGCTGATAAAACGGCCAAACTTTATTTCACATTCCCGCATTGTACCTTCCCATTGGAAACCTGCCTTTTCCATCAACCGGATGCTTGCAGTATTTTCTTCTTCCACGAAGGCTTCTAAACGATGTAGGTCTCTTTCTTGTTGCCAGTATTTTATCACAGGCTTCAACACTTCTAAAGCAATTCCTTTTTGCCAGAACCTGGGTAACAACCAATAACCTAGTTCAGCCTTTTTATGTTGCGGTTTAAAGTAGTAGACAGAGATAACACCAATATTTTCATTGGTCTGCTTTTCAGTTATCTTCCAGTGAATGCCAGTGCCATCTTTCAAATTTTTTTCATACCATTCTAATTGCTGCTTTGTTTCTTCAAAAGATGAAAAATAAACGCCATTATAAGGCATGGCAACAGGATCACTAAGTGCTTCGAACAAAAATCTCTGGTCTTCAGGCTGCACCTGTTTAAGAAGAAAGCGTTCTGTCTCTAATTGAGGGAACATAGTTATTGAGTTGATAAGTTGATAAGTTGGTAAGGTAGCAAGGTGACTAATCAACTTGTCAACCAGTAACTTGTCAACTATTCTTGATCATAGCCATAAATTCATCAAACAAGTACCGGCTGTCGTGCGGGCCGGGAGTGCTTTCCGGATGGTATTGTACTGAAAACACGGGCTTGTCTTTTACTCTTATTCCCTCTATAGACTGATCATTCAAATTAACATGTGTTATTTCAATATTATCTGCTTTTCTAACAGCATCAGGATCAACTCCAAATCCGTGGTTTTGGGTAGTAATCTCACATTTGCCTGTCATTAAATTTTTTACCGGATGATTTATTCCTCTGTGGCCATGATGCATTTTAAAAGTGGGAATTCCATTTGCAAGAGCAAGCAACTGGTGACCCAAACAAATGCCGAACATTGGCTTTTCTTCCTTCAAAATTTCTTTTACTGTATGTACTGCATAATCCATTGCAGCAGGATCACCGGGGCCATTGGATATAAAATATGCGGAAGGATTAAATGTTTTAATGTCCTCCATAGAAGCTTTAGCAGGAAACACTTTCACAAATGCTCCTCTTTCTACCATGCAGTTTAAAATATTTCTCTTTGTACCATAATCTATTACAGCAATTCGTATGGATGAATTTGCATCTCCCAGTTCATAGCTTTTTTTTGTGCTTACAACGGATGCCAGTTCAAGGCCTGACATGCCGGGCAGCTGCTGCAATTGGCTTTTGAGTATTTCAGCGTCCGTTATTTCTGAAGAAATGATGCAGTTCATTGCACCCTTGTTACGAATGTGTGTAACCAATGCACGGGTATCAATTCCTTCAATTGCTACAACATTTTCCTTTTTTAAATATTCATCCAAAGAACCTTGTGCTAATTTTCGGGAGAATAATTCTTCAAGATTTCGTCCAATCAACCCTTTGATCTTTACACCATCGCTTTCCACATCTTCCACATGCACTCCATAATTTCCGATGTGTACATTGTTCATAATAAGCACCTGCCCAAAGTAGCTTGGGTCGGTAAAAATTTCCTGGTAACCTGTCATGCCTGTATTAAAGCATATTTCTCCGCCTGCAGTACCAATTGCACCAAAAGCTTTGCCGTAGCATGTAGTACCATCCTGGAGTATTAAAACAGCATTTGCTTGTTCCATTTAAAATAATTTGGCAAAGAAAAGGGATTCGATTGTTAGGTTACCTAAATATTATTCACAAGTAAGTAAGGAGAGATTGCTGACTGCAAATAAAAGCACAATAAAAATCCTGCCTATAATAAAACTAATAAGATACCTTTAAGATGGTTGTTGTTCTGCCGTTTCGGGTTTTACTACCGGAGCCTCAGCAACAGGCTCCTGATTATTTTCTGCCGGCGAATCGGCTGTTTTCTTTCTGGCTGAGCCTCTGCGGGTTCTTTTTGCTCCTTCTTTCCTTTCTTCTCTTCCCTTTCCATAAATCTCGTTAAAATCAACCAACTCTATCATCGCTAACTCTGCATTATCACCGGGACGGGTACCTAACTTCAATACTCTTGTATATCCACCAGGGCGGCCACCAATTTTTTCACTAACAACACCAAACAATTCTTTGATAGCTTCTTTATCTTTTAAATAACTAAAAACAATACGACGCTGATGTGTAGTATTTTCCTTGCTTTTAGTGATGAGCGGCTCAACGTAAACACGTAATGCTTTTGCTTTGGCAACTGTTGTTACAATTCGTTTGTGGTGGATTAGCTGGCAGGCCAGGTTACTTAAAAGCGCATCGCGATGTGCTTTCTTTCGGCCAAGATTGTTTGTTTTATCTCCGTGACGCATGACGTAAAGGTTTGAGGTTTGAGGTTTGAGGTTTGAGGTTACGTTTCAATTTGATGTTTCCCTTTTATCTCTGTTCAAACCTATTTTTAATATTCGGCTACACCGTGTAAGGAATTGTAGCCTATGTTTGATAATGCTATTTTGCTCAATAATTTACTTAACGTTGAAGAGTGCGACGCAACAGAAGATTAATAGTAGCACTTTTGCTGGTTACATAATCAACTACAAAAAAAGAACTATGTGAAAAAAATGTTTGCTCTACCTAAGTTCCCCCCTTCGGTCCGAAGGACTCCGGACTCTTTCGGAGGGGACAGGGGGCTTAATAATCATCTCTATCTGCACCCAACTTACTCAAATCCATTCCAAACCCTAATCCTCTTTCATTTAAAACCTGCTCAATTTCGGAAAGAGATTTTTGTCCAAAGTTTCTAAACTTCATCAGATCTTCCTGCTCATACTGCACCAATTCGCTTAAGCTGTTGATTTTTGCAGCTTTCAGGCAGTTAAATGCACGTACGCTAAGATCCAGGTCTTCCAATGGAGTTTTAAGAACTTTCCGTAATTGTAAGGTTTGCTCATCAACAATATCTTCCTTCTTTTCCTCTTTACTGTCAAACGTAATGTTCTCATCCGTAATTATCATCAGGTGCTGAATCAAAATGCGGCTTGCTTGTTTTACAGCTTCTTCCGGGTTAATGGTACCATCTGTATTTACTTCCATTACTAACTTTTCATAGTCGGTACGCTGCTCCACACGGGTGTTTTCAATTGTGTATTTTACATTTTTTATTGGAGTGTAGATAGCATCAACAGGAATGTAGCCTAAAGGTGCATCCTTTGGTTTGTTCTCTTCTGCAGGCACATACCCACGGCCTTTGCCGATGGAAATTTCAATATCCATTTTAGCAGAAGTATCCAGTGTGCAGATCAATAGTTGCGGGTTCATTACCTGGAATGATTGTGTGCCTTCCGCAAGCATACCTGCAGTAAACTCTGTTCTGTTTTTTATGGCCAAACTTATTTTTTCGTTTTGAATTTCGTGGTCTACAATTTTCTTTAACCGCACCTGCTTCAGGTTCAACAAAACTTCAACTACATCCTCAGATATACCCTTCATAGTTGCAAATTCATGCTCTACTCCATCTATACGTACTCCCACAATTGCATACCCTTCCAGTGAGTTTAGTAAAACCCGGCGCAGGGCGTTTCCAATGGTTACGCCATAGCCAGGTTCCAACGGACGAAATTCAAACTGGGCATCAAACTCCGTTACTTTTTGAAGCACAATTTTATCCGGCTTCTGAAAATTTAATATTGCCATTTTTTAATTTTAGATTTAAGATTTAAAAAGCCCCATCCTCTTATCCTTCCCCGAAGGGAAAGGAGGCAGGTCTTTCCGTTAAAAATTTTACTTGTGAAAGAACCTATGAACTTTTAAGCCCTAACCAACTCTAACACCCAGCCGAACATTTCATATTAGCTGACCTTGTGAACTGAGAAGTCCTCCCTTCGGAAGGATTTAGGTGGGCTTTACTTACTATACAATTCCACAATTAATTGTTCTTTGATGTTTTCCGGAACATTATCTCTTTCCGGGTATGTGATAAATGCACCTTGCATTTCTGCTTCATTCCAGTCTACCCAGCTAAATTGTTTGTTTTTACCACGCATCTGGCTTGTAACAGAAGTGTTTCCTTTGCTCTTTTCTTTTATAGATACAATATCACCGGGCTTCAATTGAAATGAAGGAATATTTACTACTTCACTATTTACCGTCACATGCTTGTGGCTTACCAGCTGACGTGCAGCAGGACGTGAAGGAGCTATACCCATGCGATAAACAGTGTTATCTAAACGGGCTTCTAATAATTTAATCAGGTTTTCGCCGGTAACACCTTTTTTTCGTGAAGCTTCTTCAAATGTTTTACGGAACTGTTTTTCTAATACACCATAAGTGTATTTAGCCTTTTGCTTTTCACGAAGCTGAAGTGCGTATTCACCTAGTGTTTTACGCTTTTTTGTTGCTCCGTGCTGACCGGGAGGGTTGCTGTTTTTATCCAGCCACTTACCGTTGCCTAAAATAGGCTCACCAAATCTCCTGGAAATTTTGGTCTTAGGACCAGTGTAACGTGCCATAGTATATATCATTCCGCTTTTTAAAAATGGTATGTCGATCGATAAAAGTGGTAAAAATTAATCGAACACCAGCCCATCCCGTCCTCCCCTCGGGAAGGACGGGATCGTATAGGCTTTTATTCTGGCAACATTCATCTATTCAATGAATGAATTCTCTTCATGTATAAGAACTGATTGAAAAAGTAAAGAACAGATAACCTAAGTTCCCCCACGGGGACATGTGGGCTCCTACACTCTTCTCTTTTTTGGCGGACGGCAGCCGTTGTGTGGCAGCGGCGTTACATCTTTTATCATTGCTACTTCAATACCACTGTTTGCAATTGCACGGATTGCACTTTCTCTGCCTGCGCCTGGTCCTTTTACAAAAACATCGCAGCGCTTCATCCCTGCATCCAACGCTACCTTAGCTGCATCAGAAGCAGCCATTTGTGCAGCATAAGGTGTATTTTTTTTTGAACCTTTAAAGCCCATTTTGCCTGCACTGCTCCACGAAATTACCTGCCCCTGTTTGTTAGTTAAGCTAACTATTAAATTGTTGAAGCTGGCAGTAACATGTGCATCGCCATAAGTATCCACCTTAACAATTCTTTTTTTTGCAGCAGCTTTTGCGCTGGGTTGTTGTCCTTTTGCTCCGACTTGTTGTGCTTTTGCCATAAATTTATTTAAGCTACAAGACTCAAGGTACAAGGTTCAAGACAACTGTGCCTTGTTCTTTGTGCCCTTGCGCCTTACTATTTTATTTCTTAGGTGCTTTCTTTTTACCAGCAACTGTCCTGCGCTTTCCTTTACGGGTGCGGCTATTTGTTTTTGTACGCTGACCACGCACTGGTAAACCTTTACGATGACGAAGACCGCGATAGCACGCAATATCCAGTAAACGCTTTATGCTCATCTGAACTTCTGAACGAAGTTGCCCTTCTACCTTAAATTCATTGGTAATGATATTACGAATACCATTAAGGTCATCATCATTCCACTCTTGTACTTTTTTATTTACATCCACATCAGCTTTATCAAGGATATATTTTGCGGTGGATGGGCCAATACCATATATATAGGTAAGACCAATTTCCCCTCTTTTATTTTTTGGTAAGTCAACTCCGGCAATACGAGCCATAATTTGATTTTAGATTTATTGATTTTAGATTTCAAATTTAAATCGGCAATCGCCAATCGGAAATCTACAATTCCTTATCCCTGCCTCTGCTTAAAGCGAGGATTTTTTTTATTTATTATAAACAACTTACCCTTGCGGCGTACAATTTTACAATCCACGCTGCGCTTTTTTATAGATGCTCTAACTTTCATAATGAGTTCATTGTTTATTAGTTAAACCCAAGAACCTCTCCTTCCTGATCCTTACACTTTACAGCCTAACCCCCTGCTTACTTATACCTAAAAATTATTCTTCCTCTTGTTAAATCATAGGGGCTCATCTCTACTCCCACTTTATCTCCCGGTAAAATCCTTATGTAGTGCATCCTCATTTTTCCGGAGATGGTAGCCAGTATTTCGTGCCCGTTTTCCAGCTTCACCCGGAACATTGCATTTGATAAAGCGTCTATTATTGTTCCATCCTGTTTAATGAGGGGTTGCTTCGACATATTGATTTTGGGAGCGCAAAGATATAGTATCAGAGGGAAATAAGAAAACCAGAAGCTTCTTTTAAAAAGAAACCCGCATTTGGAAATTTAAGAAAACAGAAGTTTTTAATAAAACTTTAAGATTTACGGCATATCAAGGGGTACTTTTGTCATGTCTAAATGATGATTTTGAAGTTCATGCACATATAAAAGTTTATGAAAATGCCGCCGGTCTTCACGGTACCAAACCTCCAGATTAGAAAAATTGCCTGACTCCATAGTTACGATTCTAAATGGGCCTTTCAGATACTTTACACCACCGTCTTCTATAGGTTCACTTTGGAAGCCTAATTTCAAAAGCTGCTCTTCATTTAAAGGTATTGGCATAATCTCCTCCGCAGTGTACCAAAATTCCTGCACACCATTATCAATGCACGCCATACCTTCTTCACGACTTATTTCTACTACCTCACCCTCTTTTTCTACTCCATCATGTACTACTTTAACCATATCGCCTGCTTTCAGATCTGTAATTTTAACCATAATGTCTGATTTGTTTTTTTCGAATATAAAAAATTAAAAACCAAGAGTTTTGTTTTCTATCTGAACGATTAATTTTTTAATTAAACAAACTTATATCAATCCATGCTTTCGTGCCAGCTATTTACGTATCCTTCATTTTCTATCTCCAGTGCTTGTTTAGTTAACATTAACGGGTGAAAGGTATCTACCATCACCGCCAGTTCCTTTGTTTCTTTTGCACCAATGCTTTTCTCCACGGTGCCGGGGTGAGGCCCATGAGGTATGCCGGCAGGATGCAAAGTAAGCATACCGCGGGTTACATTTTTCCGGCTCATAAAATCTCCATCTACATAGTATAGCAATTCATCGCTATCAATATTACTATGGTTATAGGGGGCTGGTATGGCCTGAGGATGATAATCGTATAACCGTGGGCAAAAAGAGCAAACTACGAAGTTATTGGCTTCAAAAGTTTGATGCGTTGGTGGCGGTAGATGTACCCTGCCGGTAATAGGCTCAAAATCATGAATAGAAAAAGCAAATGGATAACAATAGCCGTCCCATCCTACTACATCAAAGGGATGAGTGCCATAATGAATATTGTATAGTACGCCCTTCTTTTTGGTACGTACTAAAAAATCACCTTTCTCATTATGTGCCTCCAAATGTTGTGGTGGACGAATATCACGTTCACTGAACGGTGCATGTTCCAGCAATTGCCCGTATTTACTTAAATAGCGTTTAGGAAAACGAATAGGGCTGAATGATTCTACAATAAACAGACGGTTATTTTCATCATTAAATTCTATCTGGTAAATGGTGCCTCGCGGAATAATAAGATAATCACCATAGCTGAAGGACAATGTTCCATAAATTGTTCTTAACATACCAGAGCCTTCATGAACAAAAATCAACTCATCGGCATCCGCATTTTTATAGTAATAGTCTTTTATACTATGCTGCGGCGCAGCTAAAACAATATGCACATCATTATTCACCAATATTGTTGTACGGCTTTCTAAAAAATCGTTCTTTGGCTTAATATCAAACCCATTAAAGGCCCTGTGTTTAAGCATTTTTTCTTCACCCACCTGAGGTGCTACATTTACAGGTTTTTCCGTTTTTATAATTTGAGTTGGCGGGTGAACATGATAAAGCAATGAGTAGTCATTTGAAAAGCCTTCAGTGGAAAATAACTGCTCCGAATACAAGCCGCCATCGGGCTTTCTAAATTGTGTATGACGTTTATGAGGAACGGTTCCTGATTTATAATAATAAGGCATGAAATAGTTTTTAGAATTTAAGAACTTTAGAAGTTTCGGTTATGTACTCAGCAATAGTGCTGCTATAAAAACCCCTGTTGTGTCTGTCCGGCAACATTGCGGGAACCTACACTTGTGCTGCAGCAATTCCCGCCCGTCGAGGCAGGTATTCAGCTTATTGCCGACAATTCCAAAGTCTTAAGAAGAAAAATGTATTTCCATTTGCGTTTGTCAATCCAATACATAAAATTTCTATGGAAGAGCATGTGTCAAATTTACAGCGTTTTATTCAGCCATCATTGGTAAAATGTATTGTATTATTAACTAATCATAAGGGATCTCTTCTTTGGTTTAAAAGCAAAAACTATATTATGGAATGGTATTTGGAACTAATGAATTAAACGTATAACTATGAAAAAGATACTGATAGTACTTTTAGTGATAACTGCTCTGTTCACCACATCCGATATACAGGCACAAAAGGTGAAGTATTACTATTACCCGGCAGCCAATGTATATTATAACCCTGTAACAAAGCAATATGCTTATGTTGATAATGGTACATGGAACTGGTATAACGCAGAGCCTGCAACTGCTGTTTCCGGCCAGAGAAGGGTGTTAGTTTATCATACCAACGAAGCTGTATGGGCTGATAACGCCACGCATGCTGCAAAGTATAAGGTTACTCCTGTTCCTAAAGGAAAAGCAGTAGGTTATAAAGGAACTAATCCCAACAGAAAGTCGGGAAATGCCACCGGTTATAAGGGAAGTAACCCAAACAGGCAAGCAGGTAAAGTGAAAGTAAAATCAAAAGGCTAAACTCTGATAGGCTACTTGTAAAAATCCTTTGCTTGACAAAGGGTTTTTTTATTTAAACCAGTAGTCTACGCAATTTGCCATCTTCCCTTCTGATCTTTTGCATATGACAAGCCATTGCTCATTACATGTACTTCTCTCCCGTCTTTAGCATCTATATAAGATTTTTGCTCATACACCCTAACACCATTATTTTCCCGGGTCAGGTACACGATCAGTGCATTTATAGTTGGTGCTATTTCATGCAACCATTGGTCATCACTTTCCCGTACAAATACCTGGCTCATAGCTTTATTGATTTAGATGTTTTAGCAAAGAAAGTTATTCTATCTTAATCAAAAATTATATCTTTTATTGTCCTTCTAATCTCTGTCTGTGATACAAATCGGTCTTCTATCGGACACACACGGCTATCTTGATGAAAACATATTCATGCATTTTGAAAATTGTAATGAGATATGGCATGCAGGAGATTTTGGAAGTGCTGAAATTGCGGAAAAACTGCAAGCTTTTAAACCTTTGCGTGCTGTGTATGGCAATGTTGACGGCTATGAAATCCGAAGTATATATCCTGAAAAATTAGTCTGGGATTGCGAGGATATAACGGTTTACATGACACATATTGGCGGGCATCCAAAACGGTATGAGGCCGGTATTAAACAAGAATTGGCAAGTAAAGGTGCCAGGCTTTTTATCGCGGGGCACTCTCATATTCTAAAGGTGATGTATGATGACAAATTACAGTGCCTGCACATGAATCCCGGCGCTGCAGGCAGGCAAGGGTGGCAGAAGGTAAGAACCGTTATACGTTTTGTTATTGATAAAAGAGAAATAAAAAACTGCGAAGTGATTGAACTTGGAAAACGTTGAAGCGATAAAAGTGTAATTGGTTATTTCTCCTTTATATCAATACCATCCTCTGCCAGCACCAATTTCCCTAAAAGGCCAGGGAATGCTTGCAATAATTATTAAAAGTGCAAGCAGGTAAAAAATAACGGTACGGCGGTGTTTTGCTTTGTCGCTGATGTGTTTGCGGCCTTGAACTTTGCCAATATGAATCAAAGCTGCAGCTATAATCATCCCCAGTAAATGCTCCACCACATAAAAACGGGCAGAACTATCTTTCATTATTTCACCCATACCCCTTGCCTGTACCTGTTGATATCCCCACGGACCCAAAAACCAAAGCGCTATACCAACTAAAATCATAATATCCGTAACAATTATCAGGATAAACCCTGTTCTTGCGTCAGTTCGTATAAACGGACGGCGACCGGCAACAAGACTATTAAAAATTGCGATTAATAAAAGCAGTAGAACAAACCATCTTCCTATACTATGAAGATGATGTAGAAAATTATACATTTCATTGTTCATGTAGCTGATTTTGGTTGAACCAAAACTACAAACAACAGAAGAAGAATACAAGCTGTATGAGTAATGACAACAGGCAAGTAGCAATAAGCAATTTTCTGGAGTAGGTAATGGGTAATGCTCAATAATATCAAAAATCAGCATTAAAATCTCCCGATCTAATCTCATTACTACAGAAATTGTGAGTAGTAATGAGTAGTAAAAAGGGAATGGCCTAACCTCAAACTGTAAACCTTAAACCTTAAACCTTAAACCATAAAACCTTAAACCATAAACCTTAAACCATAAACCTTAAACCATAAACCTTACCCTACTCCTCCCAATCTGCAATAAAAATATTTGTATCTCTTGTGCCGCCATTGTTGCGGTTACTGCAAAAAACTATTTTTTTACCATCGGGACTGAACATAGGAAAAGCATCGAAGCCTTTATCGCGACTGACCTTTTCCAGGTTTTTTCCGTTGGCAGTAATTGTGTACATATTAAATGGAAATCCGCGTTGGTACTCGTGATTACTGCAAAATACAATGCGGCCATCCGGCATAAAATTCGGTGCCCAATTTGCCTGACCTAATGAAGTGATTTGTTTTGCATTGCTGCCGTCAGCATTGGCAACCCATACTTCCATTTTAGCAGGCGCCACCAATCCTTCTTTCAATAAATCTTTGTACTCTTTTATTTCTTGCTGTGTCGCTGGGCGACTGGCTCTCCAAACAATCTTTCGTCCATCACGGCTAAACCATGCACCCCCATCATAGCCAAGTGCTTTAGTTACTCTTTTTGTACTACCCGTTTTCAAATCCATTACATAAAGATCAAGATCCCCGTCCCTCATAGATGTAAAAATCATCTTTCTCCCATCTGAAGAAATTGTTGCTTCAGCATCATAACCCGGTGTCTTTGTCATTTGCCTGAGCTTTGTACGGGCTGTATCAGTAATAAAAATATCATAACTCGCATACACCGGCCATATATAGCGGTTCCCATATTTTGACCTATCAGGTACCAGCGGACATGCATCATCTTTTAAATGTGTGGACGCATAAACAATGTGCTTGTTATCGTGTGTAAAGAATGCACACGTTGTTCTTCCCTTACCGGTGCTAATCAATTTGTATTCAAACTTTTCACCCTTTGCGGGTACTTTACCCATAAAAATCTGATCACATGAAATTCCATCTTTTACAGAGGTGCGCTGAAAAACAATATACTTACCATCATAACTCCAGTAAGCCTCCGCATTGTCTCCTCCAAAAGTTAGTTGCTGTACGTTCTTAAAATGTTTTTCTTCCGGGTATAAAATAGTATCCGCACCAACAGCAATGGAAGAAATTTGTTTGTTGGGAAAAAAAGAAGCAGAGACAATTAAAATGACTAACAATAAAAAGAGCCGAATTTGTTTCATATAAGTTGATATTCTGCTAAAGTGTGCAAATGTATACCAGAAGCAGGGCTGATTTTTTTAGCTTTGGTCATGCGAAAATCATTTTTTGTTTTATGGCCATTCTGCATTTTACTATTTGCATGCGGCAATAATGAAACAAGTGATGTTTTATCACAGTCCCCGTTTGATAAGTTAACTGACAGTATCAGGCATGCACCAAAAAATGCTGACCTATATTACCGCCGTGGCATTTTGTTGTACCGGAATAATTACATACCTCATGCGCAACAAGATGTGCAAAAAGCATGGACGCTTTCACCAAAGGAAGAATATGCTTTAAGTCTCACTAATTTATTGGAAAGGAAGAATACAGACTCGGCCATTGCTTTTTTACAGGAAGCACAAAAAAGAATACCTGCGAGTGTTGCAATACAGGTAAATCTTGCAAAATATTACCAGGAAAAAAATAAGCTGCAGGAGGCACTTTCTATTTGCAAAAAAATAATTGCAGAACACCCCAATCAATTAGATGCATTAATCCTGAAGTCAGAAATTTTAAAATCTTTGAATCAAGATCAGGAAGCACTATCTACATTGGAAGAAGCTTATTCTTATGCCCCTTTTGATGTAGCATTAACTTATAACCTTGCTTTTGAATATGCGGAAGCAAAAAACCCTAAAGTTTTAAAGCTTTGCGATTCACTTATCCGTAGGGATATTTCTAAAACTCATGCTGAACCATACTATTTCAAAGGGTTGTATTATTCTAATACGAACAACGAGTTTGAAGCACTACGATTTTTTGATGAAGCCATTCGCCGCGATTACAATTTCTTAGATGCTTATATGGAAAAAGGACAAATTCTTTACAATCAAAAAAAATATGCAGATGCTTTAAAAACATTTCAACTGGTAGTTACTATTACAACCACGTATGCCGATGGATATTACTGGATAGCAAAAACCCAACAGGCAATGGGAAATAAGCAGGACGCAAAGTTAAATTATCAACGGGCTTATGGATTGGATAAAAGCTTGATTGAAGCAAAACAGGCAGCCGAGAGTTTGTAGTTTCTGGTTTATAGTTTGTAGTTTGTAGTTGGAAAATCTGAAATAAGATAACCCTTCGGCAAGCTCAGGGTGACAACTGTCAGGCTGAGCCTGCCGAAGCCTAAAATCATACTTGTTCCATGCCCATTATAGCTCCCTCTCTTCTTTCCGCTAATTTTTTAAACCTAGAAGAGGAATGCAAAATGCTAAACGAAAGCGAAGCGGACTGGTTTCATCTGGACATAATGGATGGCCGCTTTGTACCAAACATCAGTTTTGGACTACCTGTTGTGGAGCAAATAAGAAAAACAACCACAAAAATTTGTGATGTTCATTTAATGATACTGGAGCCTGAGAAATATGCTAAAGCTTTTAAAAAAGCGGGAGCAGATATTTTAACCGTTCACATTGAAGCATGCACTCATTTACATAGAAACATTCAGCAAATAAAATTATTGGGAATGCAGGCTGGAGTAGCTGTAAATCCGCATACCCCTGTTGCTCTAGTAAAAGATGTTTTACGTGACATTGACCTGGTGTGCCTGATGAGTGTAAACCCCGGTTTTGGTGGTCAGAAATTCATCCCACAAACAATACAAAAAATCAAAGAGCTGCGGCGAATGATAGATGAACACGGCTTACAGGTAAAGATTGAAATAGATGGTGGTGTTACATTAGATAATGCAAAAGAAATTATTACAGCAGGTGCTGATGTTTTGGTAGCCGGTAATACAGTATTTAAGTCAGAGTATCCAAAAGAAACCATTGCCAGATTGAAACACCTCCCTAACCCCTCCTAAAAAGAGGGAATGCTAGCGCACTAACTTCCATTATGCCAAAAGATCTGTTTTCTAATCATGCTGCACTTTATTCTAAGTTCCGTCCTACATACCCGAAAGAATTATACGAATACATTATTTCTTTTGTTGATAAAAAAGACATTGCATGGGATTGTGCTACCGGCAACGGCCAGGCTGCAATTGCTTTAGCGGATTACTTTAAAAAAATTATTGCCACTGATATTAGTGAAGACCAATTAAGAAATGCGGTTGTAAAGCCAAATATAATTTACAAGATCTCTACTGCAGAAAAGACTCCTTTCCCTGATGGTACTTTTGATTTAATTACTGTTGCAACTGCTTATCACTGGTTTCAATGGGATGCATTTTACCAGGAAGCAACAAGAGTTGGCAGGAATGGTTCTGTAGTGGCTATCTGGACTTATTATACCTGTGAAAGCAATGATGAAAAGCTGAATAATTTGTACCATCACTTCTACCGGAATGTTACCCATTCTTACTGGGAGTATGAGCGGCGGTATGTGGATGACAAATATGAAACTGTGCCATTTGATTTTGAACCCCTTCCATCAAAACAATTCTTTCCAAAAGTTATCTGGACACGAAAACAGTTTGCCGGTTATTTAGAAAGCTGGTCTGCTGTGCAAAAATTCATTAAAAAGAATAATGTTTCACCACTCAAAGAAATAGAAGAAGAACTGAAAAGTATCTGGGCGGATGATGAAACAAAAGAAATAATATTTCCTATTGCGCTTCGCCTGGGGCGTATTGTAAAATAAAACTACTTTCAAACGCAAAGAAATCACGGGCTTAATTCGTCTGCTATCACTGCTGTACTAATTTTACAGGAAAGGATTATTTTTGACATTAATTCCTCCATCACCTGTGAATTTTCGCCCTGTTTTCCTTCTTATTTGCTCTTGTTTCTTTTTTTCATTGGCATCTGCACAAAAAAAAACTGCTTCTGTAAGTGGTAAAATTTTGGATGAAAACGAAAACAGCTTAAGCAATGTGTCGGTAACCATTTTAGGGCAACAGGCAAGTTTAACCACTAATGATACCGGGTATTTTAAAATCACTGTCCCGGCTAATAAAGCATTTGCCCTCTTGTTTTCTCACGCAGGATATAAAGCAGCACAACAAAATTTTTTACTGAACGAGGGTGAAGAAGAAGTAATAACAATTCGCCTGGAGCGTGGCTCAGAAACATTGGAAGGAGTGATTGTCAGTGACCAGCGTGACCGCACGGAAACAGGGCTTATCAAACCGAATCCAAAATCTGTACTAAATCTTCCTTCTCCAATAACAGGTGTGGAAAGTCTGATAAAAATTTTTGTTGGATCAAACAACGAGCTTACCTCGCAATATAATGTACGTGGAGGCAACTATGATGAAAATCTTATTTATGTAAATGACTTTGAAATTTTCCGTCCTTACCTCGTTCGCAGCGGGCAGCAGGAGGGATTGAGTTTTATCCACCCTGAAATGGTTCGCAATATTAATTTCTACAATGGTGGCTTCCAGGCAAAATATGGCGATAAAATGAGCAGTGTGCTGGACATCCAGTATAAAAAGCCAAAACAATTTGGTGGCTCCGCTTATGTAAGCATTTTAGAACAGGGCGCACACCTGGAAGGGCTTGCTGCAAAAAATAAATTGTCTTATTTAATAGGGGTACGCAACCGCAGCAACAGGAATTTATTAAGCAGGCAGGAAACACAAGGCAATTATGTTCCTGCTTCAACCGATCTGCAGGGATTAATTACTTATCAATTTGCCGATAAATGGCAGGCAGAATTTTTGGGTAATGTCTCGCAAACAAAATTTACTTTGATACCACAGTTCAGCCAGTTAACTTCTTCTGTTTTCTCTCCTTTTTTTACAGCCAACTTAGGGGTAGATATTTTTTTTGAAGGACAGGAAAAAGATGCATATAGAACCGGTATGCTTGGGTTTGCAACAACGTACCAACCTGCAAAAAATTTGCGCTTAAAATTCCTCCTTTCCCGTTTTGAAAACGACGAAAGGGAAAATATGGATATAGCAGGCGCTTATCTTTTTGGCGACCGCGACTTTGACAAATCTAAATCTACGTTTGGCTTAATTGTAAATCCATTGGGTGCAGGAGTTTATCATAATTATGCACGAAATCAACTGAACATCACAGATTACAGCCTTTCACACAAAGGAAATTTAAATAATGGAAAACATTCTTTTTTATGGGGGTTAGGATACAACCGTACCGCAATTGCCGATAAGTTGCACGAATGGGAATACCAGGATTCTGCAGGTTACTCGCTGCCATTTAACCCTGATCTTATACAACTAAACAAAGTCATTAAAACAACGGCTGATCTTAATATCAACAAATTTTCCGGTTACCTGCAGGATAATATATTTTTTGGTGATTCGGCAAATGCATTTACACTGCAGGCTGGTTTGCGGTTTAATTATAACGATCTGAACCAGGAATTTCTTTTATCTCCGCGAGTGGGAGTATCCTGGAAACCGAAGTGGGACCGGGATATAATATTCCGGGCTGCGACCGGCGCTTATCACCAACCCCCTTTCTATCGTGAACTACGTCGTTACGATGGCACCTTAAACACAGATGTAAAAGCGCAAAAAAGCTGGCAGGGTGTAGCAGGTTTTGATTACCAGTTTATCGGGTGGAACCGCCCATTGCGTTTAACTACAGAAGCTTATTACAAGCAAATAACGGATGTAGTTCCGTATGATATAGATAATGTGCGGATAAGATACTTCGGAAGCAACAGTGCAAAAGCTTATGCAGCTGGAATTGAAATGCGGCTTTTTGGCGAGGTGGTAAAAGACGCGGAAAGCTGGCTGAGTGTATCATTGATGAAAACCAAAGAAGATGTGCAAGGCGACTTTTATCAAACTTATACTTTGGATTCATTGAACCAGCCCATTGACAGTGCAACAGTAGAAGGCGGCTGGTTACGCAGACCTACGGACCGCTTGCTCACATTTGGAATGTTCTTCCAGGATTATTTGGCAACGAATAAAAATTTCAGAGTTTACTTAAGCACTTTGTATGGCACCAACCTGCCTTACAATATTCCCGGAAGTATAAAGTACCGCAATGCCTTAATTATTGAGCCGTACATACGGATGG
Source organism: Chitinophagaceae bacterium (assembly GCA_046262255.1). GTDB lineage: Bacteria > Bacteroidota > Bacteroidia > Chitinophagales > Chitinophagaceae > Flavisolibacter. The sequence goes on along the minus strand of JBHENB010000009.1, from coordinate 8,667 downwards.
ATATTGGCTTCAGCGCTTTGTTATTAGATGCAGACAGAAGTACAAGACGCAGCCGCAGCCCATTCCGCAACTTTGATAACATTTGGGCAAGCCTGGAAGTATTTAATTTAATTGACCGCCCGAATACAATTTCTTATTTGCTCATCAAGGATTTTGCAAATAATACTTTCACTATGCCCAACCGGTTAACCCCAAGATTGGTGAATTTTAAGGTAGTCGCGAGGTGGTGACATCCACTAACTTACCCAATGGTGGAGAATTAGTCCCGGAGTGAGTTTAATTTGTACCCATGCCAAAGATTTTCAATATCTGCAATACCTGATAGGTTTCTATAGTAACGATCACTTGCCTATTCATGTTCATGTACAAATACAACAAAGAGAAACAAAAGTAGAATTCAGGATTTCAGCAGAAGAAGTAACTTTAATATTTAAAAAGGTAAAAGGAAAGATACCACTAACTGAAGCTGAGGGAAATGAAGTTGCATTGTTTTTGAAAAGTCATCATAAACAAATAATAAAGAAGTGGGAAACAGTGTTCATATATCACAAAAAAGTAGAGTGCGAAGTAATAAGCAAAAAACTGAAAAAAAAACTTTAGAAATAGCAGCAGGCAAATACGTTAACGATTTTATTATTGCCATTAGTTTTACAAACGGTGTAACAAGGCTGATTGACTTTCTTCCTTTGTTCCATAAATATGTAAAAGGGGAAAATCTAAAATATTTTGCTCCTCAAAATTTTAAAAAATTTAATCTCAAGAATGGTAACATTTATTGGGGCAAAAATGAAGATGTGATTTTTCCAGTACAGGATCTTTACAATAAGAGCATTTCTTATGAATCAGAAAAGGCAGAAGTTCTTTACGTTATTTAGTGAGTTACCTCTTCATCCAAAACTTATCCTCCCAAACAGCATCTTTCTTCTCATCTTTTAATTGCTCGGCAAGTTCATTTAGTTGCTGTGGTGTTGCAGCCTTCTCTATCTCATTGAATAACTGCCGCTCTTCAAAACGTATGTGGTCATTTATAGATTGTGCTAACTGCTCCAGCATTTTGTAGTTGCTATCTTCATAAACATCATGTAATCTATTTTTAATCACTTTATGTTCTTTAAACATCTGCTGCATCAACGGATGAGATGCTGGTAATACCTGCGGCAGCACCAGTTCTTCTTTCTTAAAATGCTGCTGTAAATAATGTTGCCAGAACCAGTCACAAAAACTACTGATTCTCTCCTCCACTATATTGTATTTTATTCCTTGTCTTATCTTCCAGACAAACAACAAACCTTCGTGGTGCTCTCTTGAAAGCGGTGCCAATTGTTTGCTTCGTTTAATAGGTTGTATTTCTTTCGCCATGAAGCAAATTTATTTTTAATGCTGAATAGAGATAAAAACTGTAGTAACAATATGTACATTTAAAATAATTACTTTACTATTATTATGAACCACTTAGAAAGATGCATTCATTTATATCTTGGATGCGATACTGATAAGGGTAAATTTACAGGAATAAAAAAAGATTCCCTCTACATTGAAACCGAGGAGAAGCAATTAAAAGAATACAACATCAAAAACCTGGGACACGACCTATTTCTTTATTTAAGACAATTAAAGGATTTAACTGATGAACAAAGCAAGCGACTGAATAAAGAAGGATTTAGTATTGGAAGGCCTTATGGCTACACTTTTTCGAATAACGGGTTCTTGTACCTTTTATCTTTAAGTGTTGATCTTTTTGGATTAATAAAATCTGGCTTTGCTATTGACATCACAACACTACGAAGAAACACTGAGGAAGGCAGATCCTGAAAATCCTCCAAATAGTTTCAATGCTGAACAGTGTTATCAGTCAACCGATTATTGTAAGGGATAACTCCTAGTAGCATCCCGCTTCAGGCGGGTCCTGCTACATAACCCTTAACAATCTAACTACAACAGGCCACGAAAGTGTAATTAAACAGCCGTAAATTTGCCGCTTCAAATAATTTCATGAGCCTTTTTGAAACACAAAATATTGAATTTCAGCGCCGGCATATAGGTCCGAATGAAAGGGAAACGCAGCAAATGCTGCAAACTCTTGGAATGAACAGCATAGATGAACTGATAGATAGAACAGTGCCTGCAGGTATAAGAATACAAAATGAGTTAGATCTGCCGGGGCCGATGAATGAATATGAATATTTACACCATATAAAAGAGGTATCGCTTAAAAATAAAGTATTTAAAAATTACATTGGGCAAGGTTATTACGATACCATTACCCCTAGTGTGATCTTGAGAAACGTGTTTGAAAATCCGGGTTGGTACACGCAGTACACACCTTACCAGGCAGAAATTTCACAGGGCCGTTTGGAAAGCTTATTGAATTTTCAAACTATGGTTAGCGACCTTACTGGTCTGCCAATTGCCAATGCATCTTTACTGGACGAAGCCACTGCTGCTGCCGAAGCAATGACCATGTTTTTTAACCTGCTCAACAGGGCTGAAAATATCACCCGTCCTAAATTCTTTGTTGATAACGAAACCTTTCCGCAAACTAAAGATGTGCTGCTAACCCGTGCAGTGCCAGTGGGTATTGAGATTGTATTTGGTGATTATAAATCTGTTCGGATCGACAAATCATTTTTTGGCGCTTTGGTGCAATATCCAAACGACAAAGGCTCCATTGAAGATTACAGAGAATTCATTCAAACAGTGCACGGCAACAATAGTTATGTTGCAATGGCTACTGATCTACTGGCTCTGACCTTGTTAACTTCTCCCGGCGAATTAGGTGCTGATGTTGCCTGCGGATCGTCACAGAGATTTGGAGTGCCTTTAGGTTACGGTGGCCCGCATGCAGGTTTTTTTGCTGCCAAAGATGATTTTAAACGCAGTATGCCCGGTCGTATTATTGGTGTGAGTATTGACTCTCAGGGAAACCGTGCGTTACGTATGGCGTTGCAAACAAGGGAACAACACATTAAAAGAGAAAAAGCAACATCCAACATTTGTACTGCACAGGCTTTGCTTGCTAATATGGCTGCTATGTATGCAGTATATCATGGAGCTGATGGGTTAAAAAATATTGCAAAGAGAATTACTGTGTTTGCAAAAGCAATGGCTGAAAGATTGCGAGCAGAAGGATTTGAAGTTATAAATAATAATTTTTTTGATACAGTCGTTATCAAAGTTGATGATGCAAATGCAATAAAGGAAAAAGCAGCAGCAGCAGAAATTAATTTTTGCTATTTCGATAACGGGCTTGTTGGAATTTCATTAGATGAAACAACTACCTATTCCGAAGTATTGGATATTTTATTATTGATTGGCAATAATGAGCTTAGTGTCACCGGTTTTACAGTTAGTGATGATGAAACTTTGGATAACGTTCCAACTGCATTAACACGAACGTCTGAATTTCTTACTCACCCTGTATTTAATTCTCATCATAGCGAAACGCGAATGATGCGTTACATTAACACGCTTCAAAGCAAGGATATCTCACTTGTTCATAGCATGATTCCTTTGGGAAGTTGTACCATGAAGCTGAATGCAGCATCTGAAATGATTCCATTAAGCTGGGTACACTGGAGTAAGATCCATCCTTTTGCACCAAAAGATCAGGTGCAGGGTTATAGCTATATAATTGAAAAGCTTAGCAAATACCTGTGCGAGATAACTGCTTTTGATGCGTGCAGCCTCCAGCCAAATAGTGGCGCACAGGGTGAATATGCCGGGTTACTTACCATCAAAGCCTTTCATGAGAGCAATGGTGAGGGCCACCGGAAAGTGATGCTGATACCCATTTCTGCACATGGTACTAACCCTGCATCTGCCGTTATGTGCGGAATGAAAGTGGTAGTGGTAAAAGCATCGGAGAATGGATACATTGCTATAGAAGATCTGAAAGCAAAAGCAACACAACATGCTGCAAACCTTGCCGGCATTATGATAACTTATCCAAGCACTTATGGTGTTTACGAAGAAACAATAAAGGACATTACGGATATTGTTCACCAGCATGGCGGACAAGTGTATATGGATGGTGCTAATATGAATGCACAAGTTGGTTTAACTGCTCCCGGACTGATAGGTGCCGATGTTTGCCATTTAAATTTGCATAAAACATTTGCTATTCCGCATGGTGGTGGTGGTCCGGGCATGGGACCAATTTGCGTAAAGGAACATTTGGTGAAATTTCTACCGGGACATGTAAACCTCTCTGGCCCCCATCCTAACCTTCCCCCAACGGGGGAAGGAACAGCCTCCTCACAGCCCTCGCTAAGGCATGATGCTGCCATAAGTAAAAACATTTCTAAAAGCGAGGTTAGTGCTGCAGACCTTCCCCCGTTGGGGGAACCGAAGGGGGCCATAGCTTCGGCCGGCGCCGTCTCCGCCGCCCCGTACGGTTCTGCATCTATATTGCTGATTAGCTATGCATATATTAGAATGTTGGGCGCACAAGGCGTAAAAGATGCAACTAAATATGCAATATTAAATGCCAATTACATGCGGGCACGTTTGCAGGAACATTTTGATATTTTGTACACGAATGATAATGGCGAATGCGCACATGAATTTATTGTTGACCTTCGGCCTTTTAAAAAAACTGCAGAGATTGAAGTAGAAGATGTTGCAAAGCGTTTGGCAGACTATGGGTTTCATGCACCAACAATGAGCTTTCCTGTACCAGGAACCATAATGATAGAACCTACCGAAAGTGAGGATAAGGGAGAGCTGGATAGATTTTGCGATGCATTGTTAAGCATCCGGCGGGAAATTGCTTTAATAGAAAATACAACGCTGGATAGGAAAGACAATCCATTAAAAAATGCCCCACATACACAATTTGAAGTTTGTAGCGATGAATGGAAAAAACCTTACAGTAGGGAAATGGCAGCTTTCCCGCTGGATTATTTAAAGCAGAACAAGTTCTGGCCTTCTGTGGCAAGAGTTAATAATACTGTTGGGGACAGGAATTTGATTTGTGTTTGTGAACCGACAGAAGCGTATGCATAGTTCAATATTTAATTGTTTGTAAACCATCATGGTGAATTGTACTTTTGTAAAAATTTTTATGAAACGAATCACCTTTACTATCTGCGCAGCCTTTATACTTCTTGCATGCAACAATAGCACAACCGCAGAAAGTACAAACACTTCAGACACCGGGACAAACACATCAACATCGTCTAATGCAGCTATGCCGGATTCAGCAACTATGATGCGGAACTGGCAAGCGTACATGACTCCTTCAGAACCCCACAAAATGATGGCATCATGGGATGGTACCTGGGTAGGAGACATGACCATGTGGATGGCACCCGGTGCACCACCAACCAAAAGCACCACCACTTCAGTAAACAAAATGGTTATGGGAGGTCGTTATCAGCAATCAACACATACTGGTGATTTTATGGGTTCTCCCTTCAATGGTATGAGTACAATGGCGTATGATAACATTAAAAAGGTATTCATTTCTACCTGGATAGATAACATGGGAACCGGTGTAATGGTGATGGAAGGCCCGTGGGATTCAACCTCTAAAACTATTACTCTGAAAGGCAAAATGGTAGATCCCGGTGTTGGTAAAGAAATAGATGTTAGGGAAACCTTTAGAGTGATTGATAACAATAATACCGTAATGGAAATGTATGGAGCAGGGCCAGATGGAAAAGAAATGAAAACAATGGAAATAAAATACAAACGGAAAAATTAAACTACACTGATGGCATTCTAAGCGCAACCACTCATGTGTTGCGCTTTTTTATTGTTAAAAACAGCAATAAACTTTCTGATACCGACAAACCCTGTTCAGTTGTGAAAACCGGAAGTTCTTACCAATTTAGCCTTGTGTAACTTACAGGTAAAAGAACGGCAATGCGAATATTTATTTTTCTTCTTACATATCTTCTAATTGCACATAATGCATTTGCACAATCAAAACGACCAAGAGATTTTGGAATTGCCATTGGGATCTTACCAACAGGATCGCTTAATTCTATTACAGATGTAGCTGGTGTAAAGGTGGGACATGCCACCTTGATTAAAGGTGATTCTGTACGTACAGGAGTTACAGCTATCCTCCCTCATAATGGCAACATCTTCCAGCAAAAAGTTCCCGCTGCTATCTATGTAGGCAATGGGTTTGGTAAGCTGGCCGGAGTAACACAAGTGCAGGAACTAGGTAACATAGAAACGCCAATTATCCTTACCAATACATTAAGTGTACCTGCAGCTATGAATGTAGTTATCGATTATACACTTCACCAAAAAGGAAATGAAAATGTACGTTCAGTAAATGCTGTTATTGGTGAAACAAATGATGGCTGGGTGTTGAACGACATTCGAGGCAGGCATGTACAAAAACAGGATGTACTAAATGCTATCAGAAATGCAAGCTTCGGTAAGGTTGAAGAGGGAAATGTAGGCGCAGGAACGGGTACTATTGCCTTTGGCTTTAAAGGTGGTATCGGCACCGCATCGAGAAAAATACCGCAGCAGTTCGGCGGTTATACAGTAGGTGTTTTGGTACAGTCAAATTTTGGTGGCGTGTTGCAAATTGACGGCGTTCCTGTCGGTGAAGAATTAAAAAAATATTACCTGAGCGATGAATTAAGTAAAGCGGATGGCTCCTGCATGATTGTGGTGGCTACCGATGCTCCTTTAGATAGCCGCAATCTTGAGCGACTTGCAAAAAGAGCTTTTATGGGGCTGGCAAAAACCGGAGGTATTGCACACAATGGTAGTGGTGATTATGTTATTGCATTTTCAACAGATACCTCCCTGCGTATTCCACATGATCCAAAATCGCCAAAACAAACCTTTACTTTATTGAACAACGATGCAGTTTCGCCGCTCTTTATGGCTGCTATTGAAGCAACGGAAGAAGCTATTATTAATTCTCTCTTTGCGGCAAAAACAACTACTGCTAATGGCAATACTGTAGAGGCTTTACCCTTAGAAAAAGTTATTGCTATTTTAAAACAGTACAACCGTATCAAATAGTGAGCAATAAAGTTGTTTTAATTAATGGTGAATTTGGTTGAGGAAGATAAAGCCAGGCTTCACATTAAATGGCTTAGCCTTACAAAAAAAGAATACAGCATTTTAGTTCTGTATAAAATTAAACCGGTGGAAAAACATGAAAACAATGATTAAAAATTTAAACAGCAGGTGCCTATTTGTTAAATCGCTTAAAATCGCCCTTGATAAATGATTTTCACTTATTTTTGCGGGGCAAGAAACCTCCATGCTGCCGTCAGCCTATTCAATTTGTAATTTCCCTTATTAATTGTTGTTGCTGCAAACGTTAAGTGTAGTTGTTAATCAAACATGGGCGGACTTTTAGCAAAACAACAAATGTTAATCATCATCACATTTTTTATCGCCCATTGGTACTTATCTCTTTTCGCTCAAACCTTTTTTCACCACCGTTATGCAGCTCACGGTGCTTTTACTATGAGTAAATGGTGGGAAAAATTCTGGTACTGGTATTCATTCATTACACAAGGTTCGTCTTATATGAGCCCCCGCGTGTACGCAATTTTACATCGTCTGCATCATGCTCATACGGATACAGATGAAGATCCGCATACACCTTTAAGGTCTTCCAACGCACTCCATTTAATGATGCAAACACACAAGCGATACGCAGATATTTACAATGGAATAACAGTGGTGGATCCGAAGTTTACAAAAAATCTTCCTGACTGGCGCTCTTTTGACAGTGTTGCACACCCATGGTATATGCGTTTTTTATGGATTGCAGTCTATGCAGCTTTTTATATTGTGTTCGCTCCGTCTGCATGGTTTTATTTATTAATTCCGGTACATGCCGTAATGGGACCTCTGCATGGAACCATCATTAATTGGTTTGCACATCGGTATGGCACAAAAAACTTTCTTATGTCTAACACATCTACCAATCTTTTTTATGTAGACGTAATAATGCTTGGTGAGGCTTATCATAATAACCATCACAAGTTTCCTTCCAGCATTAATTTTGGTGTGAAACGGAATGAGATAGATCCTATTTATTTCGCTATTCTCCTCCTTAATAAAATCGGCATTATAAAAATTGACCGGGCGGCGCAGAAAAACATCCGCGAAAACGGGCACAGATTATTAGCCTTGCAATCTGAAACAAAACAGGCGGTTTAGATACATTTGCTGGCATGTTTTTGTTGTAAGCAATAAACATTTTATGAGAATTTCCCTTACCAACTTTCGTGTGCAATTCTGTTAATTACGTTTTTAAAAATTAAGCCCCGCTAAATGCAGGGCTAGGGTGGGGTTTCTACATAAATTTTATATCTACCAATGTTACCAACCGCTTCGTCTGCCTCCACCTAATACACGTCCAAGTAAACCGCCGGCACCTCCGAATCCACGACCCCCTCCTAGCAATCCTCCCAATAATCCGCCACCCAACAAACCACCAAGCATTCCGCCTCCTGATCCTCCTCCGCCACCTAACATACCGCCTAAACCACCCTGCATACCTCCACCAGCGGCACTTCGTCTTCTTCCACCACGAAACATTTGGGCAAGAATAATTGGCCCCATAATACCTAAAGCACCTTTTAATAAAGCATTAGAATTGATGCCTGCACTCTTCATTTTATCTCCAAAACCCAATCCTTTTAAAAAATTCTGAGGAGTTGTCGTTTCATTTTGCAA